>DASXRR010000265.1:0-4763 GCA_036506475.1 Chloroflexota bacterium | reverse complement strand
CAACCGGGCATGGGCGAAAAGCACCGCCGGCGTGGGCCAGCGAGCATGGGGAATGGCCGATGCGGCAGACTTGTTGGATCAAGTAGAGGAGTACCAGCTCGATGCCAGTGACGCGCGCGCAGTTTGAGTCGGGTTTTACGTATCAGGCGTACAAGGACCAGATGACTCGCAATCGCGAGCAGCTCGAGCAGAACGAAAAGGATCTGGACCTCAAGCCAGAAGACCTGCAAGCGTTCAAGGGTCTGTCAAGGCCAGTGAACGTCATGGTGCTCGCCGAGGACTGGTGCGGCGACGTCGTCGCCAACCTGCCGATTCTCGGCCGCATCGCCAACGAATCGGGCACGCTCAACGTGCGCATCCACCTGCGCGATCAGGAGCCCGGCTCGGTCCTCATGGACCAGTACCTCAACCGAGGCGAGTTCAAGTCCATCCCGACGCTCATCTTCCTGGATAAAGATTTCAACGAGCTCGCGGTGTGGATCGAACGTCCCGCGTCCGTCACCAAACTCCGCGAAGACAAGCGCCAGCAGCTGTACAAGGACAACCCATCGTGGGGCGATCCGAGCAAGCCCATCGCCGAGCTGCCGGAGGACGTGCGCACCGACGTCCAGCAGAAGACCGCCGCGATGCGCAACGAGACCAAGCCGTTCGCCAACTCAGAGGTGGTGCGCGAGCTACGAGAGATCGTCCAACGCATCGGCTCCAAAGTCCCGGCGTAAGAACGAGCGATGTCAGAACCGAAGCCCGTCAAAGTCACGATTACCTACTGTGCCGAATGCGGCTACGAGCCCCAGACGCTCGCGCTCACCGACGCACTCATGAGGGCGTTCACGCACAAGCTGCAGGCGATAGAGCTCGTACCGTGGTACGAAGGCTCGTTTGACGTCGCTGTGAATGGCACCGTAGTTCATGCGATGTATCGTGACGGCGGCTTCCCTGATCACGAGACCATCCTGGCGGCGGTGCGGGCTGAGCTCGCGACGCCCGCCGCCTCCGGGTGAGCTACCCGGCGCCATTTAGCGCTCGGACCGAACGCGAGCACAGCATTGTCGAACGCGCCCGCTCGGCCGCTCGGGTAGCGGCCGAGCATGCCGCGGGGCACGACCGCGACGGCACATTCCCTGATGAAGGCCTGGCCGCCTTGGCCAGCTCCGGTTACCTGGCCCTGACGATCGAGGGTGCCTCGGTCAGCGAGCTGTTGCTGGGCAACCTCGAGCTGGCCAAGGGCGATGGCTCTCTGGGGCTCGTGGTGGCGATGCACGGCGCGCTGCTCGGCCGCGTGCGCGACTCTGCGCTGTGGCCAGCTGAGATCTTCGATCGCGTTGGCAGAGAGATCCACGCGGCCCGCGAAGGCACGGGTGCGCTGATCAACAGCCTGGCCAGCGAACCCGACATGGGCAGCCCCAGTCGCGGCGGTTTGCCCGCCACAACCGCCACGCGCACCGGCAATGGCTGGTGCATCAACGGCCGCAAGACGTTCTCAACGGGCTCGCCGGTGCTGCGCTGGGGCGTGGTCTCAGCCGCCGATGGCGATCGGCTCGCTGGCTTCCTGGTTCCCCTGGCGTCACGTGGCGTGCGCATCGAGCCAAGTTGGGACACGCTGGGCATGCGCGCGACGGGCAGCCATACCGTGGTGTTCGAAGACGTCGAGGTACCAACGCAGGCCGAGCTGCCGCGCGCTGACGCCTCGGCGCCAGGTTCGAATCTGCCGCACGAGCGCGCCTGGTCACTGACCGTGGCCGCGGTGTACCTGGGCATTGCCGAAGCGGCGCGCGACTTCGCGATCCACTTCGCGCGCGAGCGCAAGCCCACCGCCCTGGGCGGCAAGAGCATCGCGACCGTGCCGCATATCCGCAACCGGGCAGGCCATCTCGATTGGCTGCTGTTCTCCGCTCGGGGACTACTCGTCAGCACCGCGCGTGCTTGGGACGCTGCGCCAGCCGCTGACATGGATGGTGCGCTCGCCGCGGCCAAAGTCGTGGCGTCCAACACGGCGATCCAGGTCGCCGAGGAAGCGATGCGCCTGGTCGGCGGCTCGTCGCTGGATCGCGCAGCGCCACTCGAGCGCTATTACCGCGACGTACGCGGTGGGCTGCACCATCCACCCCAGGACGACGCCGCGCTGGAGCTCTTCGCCCGTCAAGCTCTCGACCTGTGAGGGTCATCCTGAGCCTGCGAAGAGCCTGTCCTTGAGCGAAGCGAAGGAATCCGCAACTCCAGACGGTAACGGACGCGAATCCTTCGTAGCTCGCTCTGCCCCGCGCGAAGCGCGTGGATGCCTCGCCTCAGGATGACAAATCAGTCAGCAGCCAGCGCCGGCTTGCCCACGCTGCTCTTGTGGGCAGTGGCCGCCACCGGCAGCCGCACGACGAAACGCGTGCCGCCGCCACGCGGGAATTCGGCCCGGATCTGGCCACCGTGCAGCTCGACGATCTGGCGACTGATGAACAGACCAAGTCCGAGGCCACTGCGACCGTTGTTCGCGTGCGCCTGGTAGAAGCGCTCGAAGATCTGGCCACGCAGCTCGCGCGGAATGCCCAGGCCACGATCGCGCACCGACAGTTCGAGCGTGCCGCGACCCTGGCGCAGCACCACTTCGATGTCGCCGCCACCGGGGCTGTATTTGACGGCGTTGTCCAGCAGGTTGGCCACGACTTGCTCGATCCGCAGCCCGTCGACGTTGGCTTCGAGGCTCGCCGGCGCCCGCAGCGAGATGGAATGCCGCTGGCTCCAGCTCTGCGCGCCTTCGACGAGCTGGTGCACCAGCGCGGCTACATCCGTCGGCTGCCGCTCGAGACTGAGCTTGCCCTCCTCGAGACGCGAGACATCCAGCAGCTGGCTGAGCAGCCGACCGAGCTTGTCCGCCTGATTGGTAATTGCCTGGAGCGCCTGTATGACCCGTTCGGGGTCGATCTGACCTTCGCGATTGAACCGCCGCAGCACCAGCTGGGCATAGCCCGATAGCGTGGTGAGCGGCGTCTTCAGCTCATGCGATGCGATCGACACGAACTCATCGCGTATGCGCAGGGCTGCCTCTGCTGACTCGCGCGCTGCGTGCTCCGCCGACAACGAGACACGCAGGCGGTCTTCGATCTGCTTGCGCCGAGCAATTTCGCGTTCGAGCGATTGCGCCTTCTGCTGCAGGCTCAGCACCTCGCGCAGGCGGTCACCTGAATCCGCCAGGCCACTATAGCTCTCGACCGGGATGACGCCGCCATGCGTTCCGACGACATCGTGCAGCGTATCGGCGTGCTCGTCGCCGCTGAAGTGTTCGATGGGATAGGCGCAATAGAGCGTGAAGGGACGCTGCTGTAGCAGCTCGTTCCACAGTGTCTCCAGCTTGATCGCGCCGACGTGGTTGCCCTGCTTGGCCAGCAGCGCGACCATCTCGCCGAAGACGCGGATGCGCCGACCAGGCGCGGTCGCCCGATCGAGGACGGCGTTCAGCGTCTCGTTGAATCGGTCCCGATCGGGCAGCTCGTCGCCCATGAATTGGGCGAGCGTGTCGCCTGCGTCCAGGCACTGGAATCGACCGTCGTGCACCGCCTGCGCTGTGTCGAGGCCGAGTTGTGCGAGGTGGGCGTCGATACTCGCCCGGTGGTCCGCGGTGGCTACGACGACCGCTGCCTCGCCCGCGGACAGTGCGGCTGCGACAAACTGGCTCACCCCGGACATCAACACGCCGTCCAGCTCATAGAACTGCACGAAGTGGTCGACGCCGGAAGCGTGCGTCCAATCGATTGGTGGGACGGCGCGCAGGGGGCCTGCATGCGCGCGCAGTCGTCCCCCGCCAGTGACCATGCGCTGTGCGACGACTCGGTTCAGGTCGTCGCGCGAGATACGCGCGGTGCGATGCCCGAGACGTGAGACTGGCAACAGCCCGGCATTGATCCAGCGCCAGATGCTGACGCGGCTGACGCCCAGCGCGTCGGCGGCTTGCGAAATGCTGAAGTAGGCGCGTGCATTGTCGTCGATGCCGGCTCGCTCCGGCCGCGCCAGCGCGGTGCCCATGTGTTTCAGAACGTAACGTGGAGCAGGTGGGGCGTCAACCTGACGTATGCGCCGCCGCGCGCCGAATCCGCGCGCCGAGCATCTCCGCCAGGCCGATCGCGGCGAGGCCCACGAGCAGGTGCAGGACGCGGATGAGCCAGTGCAAATCGCCGGGCACGAGACTGTCCTGATTCAGGCCCAGCCACACTACTACTAGGCCCCAGACAATGGCGCCTAGCGCCAATCCAACCGGCGCCCCGCCGCGCCAACCCAGGATGGCCAGCGCCCACAGGCTCAACACCAGCAGGATGCCAAGCAGCATATGCACGGGTATCAAGTTGAAGGCGTTGCCGGTCCAGAACAGTACACCCAGCGTCACCAGAATCAACGCATCCACACGGATGACCATGTTCAAAATCGTCGCGGCAGTTCGCATCGCCAACAGTGTGCCCGGCCGATGCCGCGAGGCGGTCGCCCACCTGTCGCAGAACTGTCGCAATCCACGTTGGACGCCGCCTGTCTGAGGATGCCTCGCCCGCCAGTCGCGCCCTGGCGCTCGAGTCTTCGAACCTTCTGAAAACCGGAGGCGCGCGCAGCGCGAGGAAGTTGGCCGGCCGCCACGATCGGCCCTGCAAGCCGCCCACTGACCCATTCCAGGTGTTGAACCTCCCTGAAAGCCGGAGACGCGCGCAGCGCGAGGAAGTTGGCCGGCGCGCCACGATCGGCCCTGCAAGCCGCCCACTGACCCATTCCAGGTGTTGAACCTCCCTGAA
>DASXRR010000264.1:0-3420 GCA_036506475.1 Chloroflexota bacterium | reverse complement strand
AAACCTCGGGTGGAGCGGCAAGTTCCCTTCGTCCGCGAGAGTTTCTGGACGGGGCGCTCGTTCTCGAGTCTGGAGGCGATCAATACCGGGGCCGAGCGGTGGTGCCTGCGGGTAGCTGGCCCACGCGACCACGGCACCACGCACGCGCCGCCGGTGCTGGTGTTTCAGGCGATCGAGCAGGCGGCCATGCTGGCCTTGCCGAGCACGCCGTTCGAGATCGTCACCTGGGCAACGGCCAAGGTGGGACGTGATTGCCATGCTCAGGTGCAGAACAGCCTGTACTCGATCCCGTCGCGCTACGTCGGCCAGCGGCTCGATGTGCGACTCGGGGCCAGGCTCGTCCGCTTCTATTCAGGCACAGAGTTGGCCAAGACCCATCTGCGCGGCAAACCTGGCCAGCGGCAGACGGATTGGAATGACTACCCATCTGAGAAGGCGGCCTTCTTCCAGCGCACGCCGACCTGGTGCCGCGAGCAGGCCAGCCAGCTCGGCGAGCACGTGCGCGCTGCCGTCGACGAGCTGCTCGATCAGCACCAGCTGCATTACCTGCGGCAGAGCCAGGGCATCATCCGCCTGGCGGAGAAGTACGGTGAGGTGCGCCTGGACGCCGCCTGCCAGCGGGCGCTGGCGTATGGCAACCCGCACTACCGCACCATCAAGACCATCCTGGAAAAGGGGCTGGAGCTGGACGTGGCGGCGCCATCTTCGCCAGCCATCGCCAGCGTCGGCGCTTACCTGCACGGGCCTGAGGCCCTGTTCGGCCTGACCAGCCCCCTGCACCAGGAGATCCCGGCATGATCGCCGCAACGTCGTCGAAAACGGTGCTGTCGTCGATTCCGCCACAGCTGGTTCCGACGCTCAAGACGCTCAGGCTGGGCGGCATGCAGGACACGCTGCCACTGCGCTTGGATCAGGCTCAACAGCAACGACTCGGCTATCTCGAGTTCCTCGAGTTGCTGCTCGGCGACGAGATCGAGCGACGCGCCAATCGCGCCCTGGCCTCGCGTCTCAACAAGGCCCACTTCGAGGAAAACGATAAGACCTTCGAGAGCTTCGACTGGACGTTCAATCCCAAGCTGCCGCAGGAACAGCTGCGCGATCTGGCCACCGGTGGCTATCTCGTACGCAAGGAGCACATTCTGCTGTGCGGTCCGGCGGGCGTTGGCAAAACGCACCTGGCCGAAGGTCTGGGCCATCAGGCAGTTCGGCAGGGCTACCGGGTCGAGTTCATCAAGACCAGCCGGCTGTTGAGCGACCTGGGCGGCGGGCATGCCGACGGTACCTGGGACGGTCGGCTGCGCCACTTCCTGCTGCCGGCGCTGTTGATCCTCGACGACTTCGCCATGCGCGAGTACACGTCCCAGCAAGCGGATGACCTGTACGAGCTGATCAGCGACCGCACCCGTGCTGGCTCGATCATCGTCACCAGTAATCGCTCACCCCAGGATTGGTACCCGTTGTTTCCCAACCCGGTCCTGGCGGAGGGGGCGTTGGATCGTCTGTTGGGACGGGCACACCATCTGGTCCTCCAGGGTCGCTCCTACCGGCAGTTTCAGCGACCCGACCGCACCCGGCGGCCAGCTCCTGAGCCACCCGACACCAACTCGGAGCCGACGTCGTGACCCGCCGCGCAGTGAACCACCACTCCAGGCGTGACGGGTGGCGTGACGGTTCAGCACCTGCGACTGCCCAGGGGTGCTGCCCGATGTGCCGTGAACCGCTGCCCAGTGCGCGCGCTCGGTACTGTACAGACGCCTGCAAGCAACGCGCGTTTCGCCTCCGCCATCAGCCACTGGCACGAGTCGACATCGGCAAGCTTCGCCAAGACCTTCACCGCCGACGGACGTTAGTCGCCCACACACTCTACGAGTGCTCGACGTGCGGCGAACGTCAGCTCGGCGAGCGCCGTTGTGCAGAGTGCGGGCTGTTTAGCCATGCCATCGGGCTGGCTGGCAGTTGCCCAGGCTGTGACGAACCCATCCTGCTCACTGAGTTGCTCGAGCTCGAGTAGGCGGCGGACCAGATCGTGATCTCGATCTGCACGGCGACGACGGACTGGGGGACATGCCGCCTGGCTCCCGCCACGCTTGGACAACCCTGCGGCGTCCTGCGGACACCTTCGGGTTGACCACATGCCCCCCGCTGGTCACTACGGTCGTCGGTTCCCCCCGTCAACCTACATCTCACCAATCTCTTCGGCGCTGCCAGAGTGGGGAATTCTTTGAACACTGGTGGGGGAATTACTTGACACGTGACAGTACATACTGGGCGTTCACCTGGGAACCGCTGCTTGCATGGCGACGCGAACAAGAGGACCTCAGTGGCGATCGCTCTCCTGGTTGGCGCCACAACTGGCAGGCGCGCTGGACAGAGGTGACAGCGACGCTCTTCCTTTTAGAAGTTCTGCCGTACAGCGAGGAGATATACCGCGCCAATCACATGAAGCTCGCCAACAAGTGGCTGGGCAAAGAGGTCGTCCAGGCCATCCAGCAGCGCTTTGTAGAAATGGCGCTCACAATCGGCTACAGCTACCCGCGCGAGGCTCGGAAGAATGGCGCTGCCGTCGTTCTCATGGTTCTCACGGCCAAGCGAAGCACCGATCTGGCGAGCACCACGAGGGCGGACCTCGAGGCATGGGAAGCCCAGACATGTCGCTCGAAGCGGGTCGCGCGTAAGAGCGTGACCACGGCCGAGAAGGTCCTTGCAGCGATGGGTTATCTCGCTGGCGAGTCCCCGCGACGTGCAGGCGGAGCATCTCGATCGCGGGCGACCTGGGGGAGAACTGCCCCATCGCTCATCGATGTAAAACACTACCGTCTACCGCAGCCGTATGAGCGCTCAGTTGCGATTCTGACGATCCTCCTCGAATGTGGACTCCGAGCGGGCGAGCTGAGCCGGCTGGACACCGGTTGCGTCATCACCGCGCAGGACGCTGGCACCGGGGCGACTACGCACTGGCTCCGCGTACCGCTGGGCAAGCTGCACAACGACCGGATGGTCCCGGTGCGGCCGGCGCTGGTCGAAGCGCTTGATGCCTGGATGCGGTGCCGCGGGCCACAGCCACCATTCGAGATGAGCGCACTGAAAAGATGCGGGACTTCCTCTTCACCTGGCGAGGTAGCTGCCAGAGGGTTGACTTGCTCAATCACCTATTGCCAGGATTTGCGGCATTGCTGGTGTGCCGCGAGCTACGAGCCATCAGCTCCGACATACGCTTGCCGTTCAGTGGCGGAAGAACGACGTGAAGATCGACACGATCAGCCGTATGCTCGGCCACAAGAGCCTCAAAATGACCATGCGTTATGCCGCCGTGGTGCCCGAGACGCTCCGGCACGAATTCGACCAGGCATTTTCGGCTATTGACGACGGACATCGCATCACTGCGCAGGTCCACGTAGTGCTCTCACCGGAAGCACACCT
>DASXRR010000263.1:0-18636 GCA_036506475.1 Chloroflexota bacterium | reverse complement strand
GAAAAGGCGCACCCGGAGGTCTTCAACGCCTTGTTGCAGATCCTCGAGGACGGTCGGCTGACCGATGGCCACGGCCGTACAGTCGACTTCCGTAATACGGTCATCATCATGACTTCGAACGTCGGATCGATTCGCGCCTATGAGAAGCGCCGCGATACGCTCGGGTTCAGCACCTCAGCTGAGGTGCGCGAAGACGAGCAGATCGAGCGCCGCCTCAAAGAGGAGTTGAAGCGGACCTTCCGGCCCGAGTTCTTGAACCGCATCGACGAAGTCATCGTGTTCCACCGTCTGCCAGAGTCGAGCCTGTACCAGGTCGTCGACAAGATGCTGGCCGCGTTGCGCGCCCGTCTGGCCGAGCGCTCGCTGACACTGGAGCTGTCCGAGTCGGCTCGCGCATGGCTGGTCACGAACGGCTACGACGAGTCCTTCGGGGCACGGCCGCTGCGCCGGCTGATCCAGAAGGAGGTCGAGAACGCCCTGGCTCGCCAGGTCCTGGGCGGCTCGCTCTCGGCTGGCAGTACCGTGACCGTCGACGTGGTCGACGACCGGCTGGCGTTCGACATCGCCGCGCCGGTTGCGGACCCGGTGAGCCAGGAAGAGGTGGTGAACCAGGCCGCGTGACCTGCTCGGTCAGGGCATTGACCGCCGACGAAATTGCAGGGCCTCAACTCGAGGCCCTGCTGCGCGTTTTCGCCGCCGCAATGGGCTACGGGGTGGCTTCGCACTCCGTCGTGTCGCAAGGCTCGGCCACACGCCGCCACAGTGCACGTGGCGGCTTTCGTGCGTTTGGTGCCTTTGACGCTCAGGATCGGCTGGTTGGGTTCAGTTATGGCTATCACAGCCAGCCCGGCTTGTGGTGGCGCGAGCAAGTCTCCGCTTCTTTGACGCCCAGCCAGCGCGCGGAGTGGCTCGCCGATGCCTTCGAGGTATGCGAGCTGCACGTCCACCCTGCCTTTCAAGGCCAGCACCTTGGCTCTGGGTTGCATGACGCCCTCGTGGCTGGGCTGCCTCAGAAGACCGCGCTCTTGTCGGTCATGCACCGCTCTGAGCGCGCCAGGCAGCTCTACGCCAGCCGAGGCTGGCAGGCCCTGATCGAAGACCTGCGCTTCTCGAGCGACCCACTCACCGCCTTCAGCATCCTCGGCCTCGCGCTCTAACGACTGCTGGCGCCGGCGACGATCGCCTGGAGGGGGCGTTGGGCCTGGTTCATCGCAAAGCGGTGATTGAAGCTGAACGCAGCCTGGGCGAGCGGATGCAGGAATGCTGGGAGCGGCTTGTCAGCGGCGATCTCCTGGTCGTTGCGGACCATCACGGTGCCATCGCCCTGGTCCGACAGGCTGAAGCGGATCTTGCCGTGCATGCCGAACCGACCGCCCAGGCTGACTTTGATGGACACTTCTTGCAGCGTCGGCGGTTCGTGGCGCACCACCGTGACGTCCCAATCCAGCGAGTAGGGCAGCAGCGCTTGCACCCGCATGGTGCTGTGTGAGCCGACGCGGATGGGACCAACCGGATCGTCAGGCGTCACCGAGCGGAAGACGGTGAACCAGTCGAGATACGTGCGCGCGTCGCCGACATAGCGAAATACCGTGTCGATAGGGCCACGCACGATCCAGTGGTGCCCCATGCGATAGACGTCCTCAGCCATTGGCGTTCCCAACACTAGGGTACGCACCAACGCCAAGAGGCGGATCAGTGCAAGCCGTCGAGGAAGCTCACGAGGGCGTTCACTTCGTCGGGCGTCAGTACGGTGCCGTACGGCGGCATGTTGCGGCCACCGTTCAGGATGCGCCAGGTCAACTGGTCTGGCGTCAACCGCGCGCCGATATGCGACAAGTCGGGGCCCCGGCGGCCGCCTGTGCCTGCAATCTGGTGACAGTTCACGCAGCCGCGCTGTTCGAACAATTGTGCGCCTTGGGCACGACCTGCGGTCAGGTTCGACGTGACGGAGCTAGGGAGCGTGATGTGCTCCTCGAGCACCGGCGACCAGGGCGCCTGGTAACCAAGGGTGACCAGTGAGACCACGCTGATGCCAAACAGGGTCACGACGCCAACTGCCCACGGTCGACGCCGCGGGCTGCGCTCGCCCTCGGGCGCGATGAATGGCAGCACGAAGAACAGCACGCCAATCAAGAGTGGGAAGGCGATGATGAACACGTCCTCGATAGTCCCGGGGATCAGCGCCAGCAGCGCGAAGTACCACAGGAAATACCAGTCTGGCCTGGGGTAGGCCTGGACGATGGTCGGGTCGGCCTTATTGCCCAGTTCCGGCGGGCCGAAGACGATCGCCAGCCCGAGCACCACTGAGCCGACCGCGAGCGCGAACACGACGTCTTTCCAGCCGGCATCGGGCCAGAACGGTACGCCGATCTTGTGCACGAGTTGCTCGTACCTCTGGCGATAGGTCTTCTTGTCGACGACCACGCCCGGGACAGGCGGCTCCGAGACGCCGTGGCGGATGACCAGGTACAGGTGTAGGCCGAGCAAGCCAAAGATCACCGCGGGGATCATGAAGACGTGGGTGGCATAGAAGCGGGTCAAGGTGGCCCCGCCTACTGACTGGCCAGCGAACAAGATGCCGGTGAGCCAGTCGCCGATGAACGGCGCCCGGGCGGCCTGGGCAGCACCGACCACGACGGCCCAGTACGCGTCCTGATTCCACCTGAGCAGTTGGCCGGTGAAGGCCATGCCGAAGGTGAACACCAGTAAGAGGGTGCCGCTCAGCCAGTTCACTTCTCTTGGGTACTTGAAGGCGCCGACCAGGAACACCTGAGCGGCGTGCATGCACACCAGCAGGACCATCGCCGAGGCGCCCCAGAAATGAATGCCTCTGACGATGCCGCCCAGGATCGCCGCGTTGGTGATGAACTCCAGGCTTTCGTAGGCGTGGTCAGGCGTCGGCACGTAGCTGAAGGCGAGTGCCACGCCGGTGACCACTTGCACGATGAACGCGATCAACGTCGCGCTGCCGATGGTGTAGTCCCAACCCGTCGGCGGCACCGGGTGTTCGATCAAAGGCTTGACGGATTGGGTGAAGCCCAGCCGATCGTCCAACCATTCGATGATTGTCTTCACCCTGCCCCTCACCCGCGCTCCGCGCGGCCTCTCCCCCGGGGGGGCGAGGCGGTACGAAAGCAACTCCCTCGCCCCTCATGGGGAGAGGGTTGGGGTGAGGGGTGGCGTCTCATGTCTGGGTAAAGGTGAGTGGCTGGGTCAGCACCTGGACGCGGTTGCCTTCGAAGACCCGCACTTCGTACTTGCGCAACGGATGTGGCGGTGGGCCGCCGGCGACGGTGCCATCGGCGTTGTAGACGCCGCCATGGCACGGGCACAGGAACAGGCGCGCGTCCTGGCGCCAGTTCACGGGGCACCCGAGATGGGTGCAGTTCAAGGCAAACGCAGTGAAGTCAGCATCACCGGTGCGCCGCAGCCAGACGGCGGTGCGCGCGGTCTGCCCCGCCCAGGGCAGCGGCGACGGCTCGTCGAAGGCGACCTCGACCGTCTCGCCCACGCGGAAGTTCTCCACGAGCCCGAGGTCGCGCCAGGTCCGTGGCGCTGGCCGCAGCAGCGGGCTGAGCAGGTACGCGATGATCGGCACACTGACCACTGCCGCCGCAAGCCCGCTCAGGCCGAGCGACACGCGCGACAGGAACTTACGCCGGCTCTCGACGGCAATGGGATCGTCAGGGCTCATGGCGCACATCCTCGATCCACCCGGCCAGGCCCCAGATCAGCAGCACCACACCCAGAGCGGTGAAGAAGTAGCTGGTGGCGACGCCGAACGCGGCCAGCGCCACGCCGCCACCGAGGACGAACGGCCAGAGCGTCGGCGATGGCAGATGAATCTCGTGCTGGTGCTCGTGCCTCATGAGATCAGCCCCAGCAGATACACCAGCGAGAAGACCACGACCCACACCGCGTCGACGAAGTGCCAGTAGATCGACACAGTGTCGACCGCCACTCGTCGCCGTCCCCGGCGGAAATCGCCCACACGGGCCAACCACGCCACCACGCCCAGGGCAATGAGGCCGACGAAGACGTGCAGGCCGTGGAATCCGGTGAGCGTGAAGAAGGCGGTGGTGAACAGGTTGGTGCCGATCGTGACGCCTTCGGCGTAGAGGCGCATGTATTCGAGGACCTGGTTGGTCAGGAACACACCGCCGAGCAGGATCGTGAGCAGCCAAAACGTCAGGAAGCCGCGCTGATCGTCGCGGTGCAATCGTTTCTCCGCGAGATAGACGGTGAAGCTGCTGGCGAATAGAAACAGGCTGAACAGGAAGGTCCGTGGGATGTCGAGATCGTGGGCCGAGAACCCGGGGCTGGCCAGGCGGTACTCGAGGAACGCCACGATCAGCGCCGCGAAGAACGTCGATTCCGAAAAGATGAACGCGGCGATACCGACGATCGGCGTCCGCCACAGCACCTCCCGGCCATGGGTCGGCGCCGCGGCCGGCGCAACGCCATGCTGTAAGTCCCATAGCGGCCGATTGCTGCTGATAGGTGGCAGCGCCGCGGCGAAGTTCTCCAAAGGTGGTGGTGAGGACGTGGCCCACTCCAGTGTCCAGGCGTTCCACGGGTTGTCCGGTGCGCGCTCGAAGCGGCGCAGGCTCTGACGCATGTTCCACAGCAGCACCAGCACCGCCGCGCCCATGACGAAGGCGCCGATCGTCTCGACGAAGTTCAGCGGCCCGTAGCCAGGAATGTCGGGGTAGGTATAGGTGCGTCGCGGCTGGCCCATCAGCCCGAGGACGTGCATCGGGAAGAACGTCGCGTTGAAGCCGAGCGTCATCAGCCAGAAGGTCCACACGCCCAGGCGTTCGCTCAGCAGCCGCCCGGTGATCTTCGGGAACCAGTAGAACGTTGCGGCGAGGATGGCAAACAGCGTCCCGCCGCCGAGCACGTAGTGGAAGTGCGCCACGACGTAGTAGGTGTCGTGGGTATGCCAGTCGATCGGCACAGTGGCGAAATGGACGCCGCTGACGCCGCCCACCGTGAACTGGACGATGAACGCAAGCGCAAACAGCATCGCCGTGTTGACACGGATGCGCCCGGCCCATAGCGTCGCGAGCCACGAGAACACCTTCACGCCAGTCGGAATCGCGATGACCATGCTCGTCAGGCCGAACGTGGCCTCGGCGAGGTGGCCCATCCCTACGGTAAACATGTGGTGCGCCCAGACCGTCAGCGACAGGAACGCGATGGCGATGCCTGAAGCGACGATGACCGGGTAGCCAAAGAGCGGCTTGCGCGAGAACACGGGGACGACCTCCGAGATGATCCCGAAGGCCGGCAGGGCCATGATGTACACCTCGGGGTGCCCGAAGTACCAGAACAGGTGCTGGTACAGCACTGGATCGCCGCCCGCGCTCGGATCGAAGAAGTGCGCGCCAAGGTAGCGATCGAACAACAGCATGATCTGGGCGGCGGTGAGTGACGGGATGGCTGCCAGGATCAGGAACGCGGTGATCAGCGACATCCACGTAAAGACCGGCAGCTGGAACCAACCCATGCCCGGTGCGCGCAGCTTGACGATGGTGACCAGCAGGTTCACCCCGGTGGCGATGGTGCCGACGCTGGTGACCAGCAGGCCGAGCGCCCAGTAGTCGACGCTCGACTCGATCGTGTACGGACGCTCGCTCAGCGGCGCGTAGCTGAACCAGCCGGTGTCCGGCGGGGTACCGTTGAGGAAGCCCCAGTACAGGATGAGTCCGCCGAACAGCAGCAGCCAGTAGCTGAACGCGTTCAAGCGCGGAAAGGCCATGTCGCGCGCGCCGATCTGCAGCGGCACGATGTAGTTGCTGAACCCGAGCAGCAGCGGCATCACGACCAGGAAGATCATGGTCGTGCCGTGCATCGTGAACATCGCGTTGTACGCGCCTGGGTCCAGGAACGAGTTGCGCGGCACCGCGAGCTGGATGCGAATCAGCAGCGCCTCGATGCCGCCCAGGACGAAGAAGGCGACGGTCGTGACCAGGTACAGGATGCCGATGTCCTTGTGGTCGACCGTCGTGACCCAGCGCAAGAGTCCTGCTGGCCGTACGGGCAGCGCGCTGGGCGTCGGATATGGGGTGGTGACGGTCGCCACCTACTTCAGGCCCTCAAGAAAATTGACCAGTGCGTTGAGGTCTTGCTCGGGCAGGCTGCCGAAGCCGGGCATAAGCACGCCCGGCTTGATCTGGTGCGGATTCTGGATCCACTGGCGCAGGTTCGTCGGTGTGTTCTCGAGTACGCCGGCGCCGAGGGTTTGGCGGCTACCGAAGTGCGTCAGGTCAGGGCCGACCTGAGCGGTCGCGGGCAGGCCGCGAATGGCATGGCAGCTGACGCAGGTGGTGCGTAGGAAAACCTGCTGGCCGGCTGCGCTTGGCGGCGATGCAGGTGCGCGCTGTGCGGCGATCCAGACGTCAAATTGGTCGCGCGGCTCTGCGATGATGCGTTGGCGCATCCAGGCGTGCTGTAGCCCGCAGTACTGGGTGCAGGCGCCGTCGTACGTTCCTGGACGGTCAATACGCAGGGCCATGCGGTTCGTCTTGCCTGGCACCAGGTCGCGCATCAGGCCGAAGCGCGGCACGTAAAAGCTATGGATGACGTCGCGCGACTCGAGCTCCAGCGTGAGCTCCGTGCCGACCGGCACATGCAGCTCGTTGGCCGTGGTTACGCCGAGGTCAGGAAACTGGTACTCCCACCACCACTGATGGCCGATCACCTGCACGCGTTGCGCGCCAGGGCCGGCGGCGTCGACGCCGTTCATCGTCTGCACGGCCAGCAGGAACACGACCGCCAGCGTTAGCGCCGGCGTGACGGTCCAGGCGAGCTCGAGGCGACGGTTGCCGTGCACCTGGGCAGGCTCGGCCGTGTCCCCAGGCGCAGCACGAAAGCGCACCAGCGCGAGGATGAGCCAGCCGAGCACCAACGCCAGCAGGAGTGCCGAGATGATCAGCTCCAACCCGAACAAGTTGGAGACGTCAAGGCCCTGCCGCGTGACAGGATCGAAGCTCTCCATGAGAGCGGCTTGAATTCAGCTTAGACGAAACCAGATCAACTCGCGGACGCGCTCGCCGAGCGCCGTGCACGCGCCGTGCCGTGAACCGAACTGGGCGCTAATTAGATTTCGTCTGCTCACGGGCCTGCGTAACGCGGAACAGCGTCACCAGGCCAATGCCGCCGACCAGATTGCCCGCCGTGGCGACCAGCAGCCACACCAAGACGGTGACCACATTGCTGTGAGCGCCGATAAAGCCAACCATTAGCGCCGACGCGCTTACGATCGAATGTGACAGGTTCGCGGCAAAAAGTACGTAACCGCCGCCGAAGATGGCGATCATGCGCGCGACCGGGTGTCGAATCGACAACAACATCCACGTCATCGCCGACATCACACCGCCAGCCAGCGCCGCTGACACGAAAACGCCATTCAACGGCGTGGCCAGCTTGTATGCCGTGTACGTCTCGAATCCGTAGTGGATGGTGTTGCCAATCGCGTCCGGCGCCAGCACCATCGCCGCTGTACCTGCGCAGCCGATCATGTTGCCGACCCACGAGACGCCCCACAGTTGAATGAGCGAGCCGACATCCCGCTCACCATCGAACACCGCTACCACCGGAATCATGAAATTCTCAGTGAAGAGCTCAGAGCGCCCGACAATGACGAACAAAAATCCGATGGGGAAGACCACGCCGCCCGCGGCCAACGCCAGGTACAGGTCCACACCAGGAAATGAAGTCAGGAGTGCGCCCGTGACGGTCATCGCCGCTAGCGCACCAATGGATACTTCGCCGCCACCGATGATTGACGTCAGCAGGATGTCAGTCGTGCTTCGGTCGAGGCGCTCAGCACCAACGTCTGACGCGCGCTCGGCGATCGCACGCGGTTCCTGGGCTAGTACGTCGTCTTCAGTACCGGCCGACATCTCTTCTTTAAGAGTACGTTTCGTAGTCGTAGTCCCTCGTCCGCACAACTCGGGGGATAGCAACGTACGCCCACCTGCACGGGCGGTGGGGATAAGCTGTGGCCGCGGCCGGACCCACGGTGGACAGATCAGGCGCGGCCGGAACGGGGGCGCAGCGCGTCCGGGCTGGTGCACAGCCGTCCGGGCGCTTGTACACAGCTTGTGAGTATCGACGTTGACGAGGCCCGTATCTGGGTCAAGGCGGGCGCTGGCGGAAACGGGGTCGTGTCGTTTCGCCGCGAGAAGTTCGTGCCATACGGCGGTCCGGATGGTGGTGACGGAGGGCGCGGCGGGAGCGTTTACATCGTCGCCCGGACGGGCGTGTCGACACTGCTCGAATTTGCGCGGCGGCGTCACTTCCAAGCTCAGAATGGCGGCGCCGGGCGCGGCGCGCGCCAACATGGCAAAGCTGGCGAGGACCTGGTGATCGACGTGCCGCCCGGCACGGTCATCCAAGCGGACGATGGCCTGACAGCCGACCTTGTGCGCGCCGGCGATACGGCGATGGTCGCGCGTGGCGGTCGCGGCGGACTCGGGAACACCCACTTCGCGACGAGTACACAGCGCGCGCCACGCATCGCCCAGAAGGGCGAGCCAGGTGAGGGGCGCTGGCTGAACCTGGAGCTCAAGACGATTGCCCAAGCGGCGCTGGTCGGCGAGCCGAACGCGGGTAAGTCCAGTTTGCTCGCTGCGACGAGTGGTGCCCACCCGAAAATTGGCGACTATCCGTTCACCACGCTGAGCCCCAATCTTGGCGTCGCGGAACCGCTCGATCCGCTGGGCGACGTTTTCGTACTCGCCGACGTGCCCGGGCTGATTGCCGGCGCCCATACCGGGGCAGGGTTAGGGCATCGTTTCCTGCGCCATGTCGAGCGGGCGCCGATCCTGGTGCACGTGGTTGACGCCAGTCGGGCGGACGCCATCAATGCTTACCGCACCGTCCGGACCGAGCTGGAGGCGTACAAGCCCGAAGTTGCCGCCAAACCAGAGATCGTCGTCGCCAACAAGCTGGATTTGCCTGGCGCGCGCGAAGGCTTTGCACAACTGCGTTTGGAGTTGCCGGGGCGACGCGTGGTGGGCGTGTCGACGGTCACCAATGAGGGCATCCCAGCGCTCATGGAGGCCGTCAGCGCGGTCATTGCCGAGCTGCCAAAGACGGCAGAGCCCGAGACCCAAAACAATGTGCGGGTGTATCGGCTCGCACCAGAGGTCGAGGAGGGCTTCAGCGTGGAAGTGTCCGAGCCCGGCATGTACCGTGTGCGCGGAAAGCGTGTCGAACGGATGGTCGCGATGACCGACCTGAACAGTGAAGAAGGCGTCGATCATCTGCAAAAGCAACTCGAGCGGGCCGGCGTGTTCGAGGCGCTCGAGCGCGCCGGTGTCCAGGTTGGCGACACCGTGGCGATTGGCGAATGGGAGACCGAGTGGGGCGTCTGACGTGCTGACCTTCCTCAAGCGACTCTTCGGTGGCGGTGGAAACGGTGCGCAGCGCTCATCTGACGGCGGCATCTACGTCAGCGTGCAGTGCAACGCCTGCAGCGAGGTTGTCACGGCGCGCATCAACCCGCGCTCGGAGCTGTCGATGAGCGATGACGGGAAGACGTACTTCGTCCGCAAAGTGCTGGTCGGACAGCAGTGCTTTCGCCCGATCGAGCTCGAGGTTCGCTACTCCGACTTGCGCGGGACCGAGATCGGTCGAGAGGTCCGCGGCGGCACCTCGGTCAATTGACGCGGCTGGGTCTGCTCGGCGGCACCTTCGATCCTCCCCATTACGGGCATCTCGTCGCGGCTCAGGAGGCCCACTGGCAGCTCGGCCTGGAGCGTGTGCTGTTCTTGCCGGCGCGCCAGAATCCGCTCAAACGTGGCGAGGCCTCGTCGGACGCGCACATGCGCTGCGAGATGGTGCGCCTGGCCATCGACGGTGACGATCGCTTCGAAATGTCCGAGCTGGACCTCAACCGGCCCGGCCCGTCGTACACCGTCGACCTGCTGCGGTTGCTGGCTCGCCCGGATCGCGAGCTCTACTTCTTGGCCGGGGCGGACATCCTGACCGAGCTGCCGCGCTGGCATGCGCCACTGGAGATGCTGCGGCTCGCGACGCTGGTCATTGCCAACCGGCCAGGCGCGCCGCCGCCCGACATCGACCTGCTGGACCTGCGGCTGCCGGGTGCGGCGGCGCGCATTCGAGTGCTAGATGTGCCTGGGGTTGACATTGCGTCGCGCGACCTGCGGGCCAGGGTTAGAGCGGGTCAGCCGATCCGTTACCTGCTGCCGCCCGCTGTGGAGCGCTACATCGTCGAAAACGGACTGTATGGAAGTTAGGACAGCGCCGGGCGGATCAAGTCCAGCGGCTCGGTCGACACCGGCACGCTCGGCCCTCGCCCGCGCATGAAGCCGTGGTCATCCGCCCACGAGCGGATCTCGCCTTCAGAGATGATCCAGTCGCTTGGCGGCAGCCGGTTGAGGAACTGGCTCTTGAGCGCGTAGTGGAAAGCCGTCTGCTGCAGATACTCGTCGCCCAGACAGTCCGCTACCAACCAGCGGGCGAGCTCGACGCCACCGAAGGCGCTAAACCCGTGTTCCCAGCCGCTCGGGCTCTGGCAGCCCACGATGTTGCGCGCACGGCAATCGTGCTGCAGCAGGCGGAACTCCTGGCCTTCTTGCACCTGCACCGTGTAGCGGCCGCTCGAACCATTGTGATGGCCGTGATAGACCTTCAGCGCCGGCGCAGGGGGCAAGCCACCCACAAAGGTAGCCATGGGCGGCGCGATGCCGAGCTCGTAGCCCATCTGGATCGCTTCGGCTCGAGAACGCGCGCCTAGCTGCTGCAGCAGTTGGCCAATGCGATACTCGACCACGGTCATCGAGACATCGAGCGCGGCAGCGATCTCGGTATTGCGTCGACCGGACGCGAGCAGCGCGAGCAGTTGGCGCTCTTTCTGTCCGAGCGACTGCTGGGTGTCGTTGACCGACGTCCGCGCAGCATCGGAATGGATGACCGTGCGGCCTTGAGCGGCTTCGCGGACCGCGAAAACGATCTCGTCGGCCGAGGCCGACTTGGTCACGTAGCCCCGCACGCCGAGCTGCAGGAGCGCCTTGGCGTACGTCGGGTCGTCGAATCCGGTGACGATCACGATGCCGATGTCCGGTAGCGCCGAGCGCACACGACGGGCAACTTCAACGCCACTGATGTCCGGCAGGTGCACGTCGAGAACGACGACATCTGGCAACGAGTCGGCGATCAGGTGCAACCCCGTCGCGCCGTTTTCGGCCACACCGACGACGGTCATGCCCTCAGCATCTTCGATTGCAGCGCGGGTCCATTCCCGCGCCATGGGATGATCGTCGACGACGATGACACGTATCACTGTTCCAGCGTCGGCATGGCCCAGGCGCGCAGCCAGCCATTCCGGCACTACGTCAGCGTCTCACAGTGTCCAGGAGGGCTCGGCTGGAAGCTCCACGCTGAAGCGCGCGCCTTTGGTGTCGGTGCGGTTCGCTGCCCAGACGCGGCCGCCGTGCGCTTCGGCGACGTGGCGCACGATGGCCAGGCCCAGGCCAGTGCCACCTCGAGCGCGCGAGCGGCCGCGGTCAACACGATAGAAGCGATCGAAGACGCGCTCGAGCGCATCGTGCGGGAGGCCTGGGCCATCGTCGAGCACCTCGAGCAGCACGTGCGGTGGGCGGCGGCTGACGCGCACCTGCACGGCTCCGGAATTGACCGAGGCGTGGCGCAACGCATTCTGCAGCAGGTTGCTCACCAACTGACGCAGGCGCTCGTCATCTCCTACCACAGTCACCGCCTCGGCATCGACCATAACGCGCGCGCGGTCGGCGTCCTGGACAACACGGTCGACCACCTCGTCGACCAGTAGGTCCAGACGAACTGGTACCGGTTCGAGCGGCGGCGCAGCAGTTCCGCCGTCGCTCTCTGCCAGCACCAGCAGGTCGCGTACGAGGCGCGCCATGCGATCGACTTCCTCGCGCGATTCGGCCAGGATCTCGGAGCGCTCCTGTGGCGGCAGTTCGCGTTCGAGCAGCTCGAGGTTGCCGCGGATCGTCGTCAATGGCGTGCGTAGCTCGTGTGATGTATCGGCCAGCAACTGGCGCTGAGCCGTCAGCAGGTTGTCGACGCGCGCCTTGTCCTCGCTCGGGGTCAGCGGCCACAGCCCGCGGGCAAGCGCGACGAGTCGGGTCGCCATCGCCTGACGAAGCGAGGTCACGTTGCTTCGCGCAGTGCGTAACCAACACCACGCACTGTCTGGATCAGGCGCGGCCGCCCACCGGCTTCGACTTTGTCACGCAGGTACGACACGTTGGCGTCGATGATGTTCGAGCCGCCGAGGTAGTCGGAGCCCCATACCGCGCGAAAGATCTGATCGCGTGTGAGCACCTGGCGCGGATGGCGCATCAGGTACGCCAAGAGGTCGAACTCACGTGCGGTCACGTCGAGCAGCTGGCCAGCGCGCCAGACCTCACGGGTAGACGGATCGAGCACCAGATCGGCGTACGTCAGCTTCTCGCCCAAACGAGGCTGCGTGCGGCGCCTGAGCAGCGCGCCCACGCGCGCGAGCAGCTCTTCGAAGGCAAATGGCTTGGGCAAGTAATCGTCGGCGCCGCTGGCGAAGCCGGCCATCTTGTCGGCGAGCTTGTCACGCGCCGTGAGCATGATGATCGGGACGTCGCTGCCACCCTCGCGCAGTCGTCGCGCGAGCTCGAGGCCGTCGAGCGGCTCAGGCAGCATGACGTCGAGCACGAGCAGGTCCGGCTCCTCTTCGACCAGCAGCTTCATCGCCAGCTCACCGTCGTCCGCGGCGCGAACGGAATAGCCGGCCAGCGTGAGACCGCGGCGCAGCATACGCAGCAAGTTCGGGTCGTCGTCGACTACCAGGATGCTGGCCATGCTGCTACCGGACGTGCCCGTATGATGCCGGTGTGTCGTTCCTCGACCCGCAGACGATCATCCGGACCGGCGGACTCGTCGCCATTGCCATCATCATCTTTGCCGAGTGCGGATTGCTCATCGGGTTCTTCCTGCCCGGCGACAGCCTCCTGTTTACCGCCGGCTTGCTGGCTTCGCAACAGGTTGGCGGGCTCGATATCGTGCCCTTGAGCCTCGTGTGTGGCGTGGCCGCCGCGCTCGGGCCACTGGTTGGCTACTGGTACGGCGCCCTGTGGGGACCGCGCCTCTTCAGCCGCGAGGACTCGCTGCTCTTCCGCAAGCAGCACCTGGTGCGTGCGCACGAGTTCTACGAACGGCACGGTGGCAAGGCATTACTGCTGGCGCGGTTCATGCCGATCGTGCGCACGTTTGCCCCGGTGGTCGCGGGCATGGCCGCGATGGACTACCGCCGATTCGTCATGTATACGCTGGTCGGCGCCGTGATCTGGGGCTTTGCCGTGCCCTGGCTGGGCTTCTTCCTGGGCAGCGCCGTCCCCGAGGCGGGCAGCAAATTGGAGTGGATCGTCGCGGCAATCGTGCTCGCCTCGATCGCGCCGCCGATCGTGCACATCCTGCGCGAACGGGCGCGCGCCAAGGAACGTCCTCTAACGCGCGCTTAATCCCTGCCTAATGTGCGCGCGGGACAATTGCAGACATGCCAAATGCATTGAAAACAACTATCCTGCTGGCGGCTTTGACGGCTTTGTTTGTCGTTGCCGGCGGCGCGCTGGGCGGCACCCAGGGGATGGTCATCGCCTTCGTATTCGCCATCGTCATGAACGCCGGGGCCTACTGGTTCTCCGGCGACGTCGCGCTGCGCATGGCCGGTGCGCGCGAAGTGAGCGAGGAAGAGGCGCCGCAGCTGCATCAGCTAGTCGGAGAGCTGGCGACGTATGCGCGCTTGCCCAAGCCGCGCGTCGCCATCATCGATAGCCCCTCGCCGAACGCATTCGCCACGGGGCGTGACGCCCAGCACGCCGTCGTCGCCGTCACTACGGGCATCATGGGCGTCCTGTCACGCGACGAGCTGGCCGGCGTGCTGGCGCATGAGCTCGGGCACGTGCGCAACCACGACATCCTGATCTCGAGTGTCGCGGCCACGATCGCCGGTGCGATCACGATCCTGGCCAACATTGCCCAGTGGGGGCTCATCTTCGGCGGCTTTGGACGGTCCGACGATGACGAGGGCGGGGGCAACTGGATCGTCATGCTCCTGACCATCCTCCTGGCGCCGATCGCGGCGACGATCATTCACCTGGCCATCTCGCGTTCGCGTGAGTTCGGCGCCGACGAGACGGGCGCGCGCATCCACGGCAATCCCGACTCGCTGGCCCGCGCGCTGGAGAAGCTCGAGCAGGCCACGAGCATGCGCCCGATGCAGGTCAATCCGGCGGTGTCCGCGCTGTTCATCGTCAATCCGCTCAAGGGCGTCACCTTCGGCAGCCTGTTCAGCACCCACCCGCCGATCGAGGAACGCATCCGCCGCTTGCGCACGATGGAGCTGCGCGCCCTGACATAGTGCCCGTTGTCATCCTGAGCGCAGCGAAGGATCCGCTTGCCGGAACGTACATGCTCGCGGATCCTTCGGCTTCGCCTCAGGATGACCTGCCCCTGGCGACGTTGCGCATCCGCCTCTGGCGGCGCACCACGCACCGCATCACGACGCGCGAAGAGCTGTGGAACGGCAACCGCGAATCCTGGCTTCGTGCGCCCGCGGTCGCCTGGCGAAGCCAGGCTGTGGTTGGAGCAGCAGCCCGCGACAGGGACCGACGGCGGCATGCCCCATACTTTGGGGAACTGAATCCGCAATGTCTCCACTAGTGGGCCTTATCGTCGTCGTGCTGCTGGTGGCAGCCAACGGCTTCTTCGTCGCCACCGAATTCGCGCTGGTCTCCTCGCGGTCGACGCGAATCGACCAGCTCGCGGCGACAGGCAATCGGGCCGCGCGCACGATCCAGCGCGCGAAGAACAATCCGACGCTCTTTATCTCGGCCACGCAGCTCGGCGTGACCATGGCCAGCCTGATCCTGGGTTGGCTGGGTGAGCAAACCTTCGCCGAGTTGGTGCAGCCAGGGCTCGAACGCGTTTTCGGGCTCTTTGGCCAACTACCGCCGGGCGAAATGGGGACGGGTCCATCGGCAACTGCGCACGCGGTCGCCTCGATCCTGGCGATCGTGATGATCACGTTCCTGCACATCACGCTGGGCGAGCAGGTGCCCAAGATCCTGGCGCTGCACCGCTCCGAGACCATCATCATGTTCGCGGTCCAGCCGCTGGCGGTCTGGGCGTGGATCTTTCGCCCATTCATTGCGCTGCTGTACTGGTTCACGAACCTGGTCTTGCGCTCGATCGGCGTCGAATTCCGCGACGAGGAGCACGCCGTCCACTCGCCTGATGAGCTGGTGCTGCTGGTCACGCGCAGCGCGCGCGCAGGACTACTGACGGTGCCCGAACGCGAGCTGGTACAGCGCGCGTTTGCTTTCAGCGACCAGACCGCCGGGGAAGTGATGGTGCCAAGAACAGAGATCGCCGCTATCCCGGTCGACGCGCCGGTTGACGAAGCGATCAAGCTCGCCTTGCGCCATCGGCACAGCCGCTTCCCGGTGTACGAAAAGACGATCGACAACGTCGTCGGCATCCTGTCGACCAAGGACCTGCTCGGCGTGGTCGCGCGGCGCTCGTCGCGCGCGGCGTCCGACACCATCAGTCTGCGGCGGCTCATCAGGCCGCCGATCGTGGTGCCGCAGGGTGCGACCGTGGCCGAGGTGCTCGCGCGCATGAAGGCCAACCGCCAGCCGATGGCGATCGTGCTGGACGAGTACGGTGGCACAGCGGGCATCGTTACGCTGTCCGACCTGGTGGCGCGCCTGCTCGGCAGCATTGGCGACGAATACGCCGCGGCGACGCACGAGGTGCGCACACTTGCCGATGGCACTATCGTCGCCGATGGTCTGGCGCTGGTCGACGACGTGAACGCCCAGCTCGGTACCCACTTCGATGCGAGCGAAGTCGATACGTTGGGTGGTCTCGTGTTCTCGGAGCTCGGGCGGCGGCCGCAGCTGCGTGACGAGGTCGAATTGAGTGGTGGCTGGCGCGCCCGCGTGGAACGCTTGGATGGATTGCGCATCGCCCAAGTGCGACTGCTGCCGCCGAAGCCGACGCCCGTTGGCGCCGGCGTGGCGAGTGCGGCTGAGCCCGATGGCGCCGCCTGACTCCGGTTACGGTTTGTAACAAAAACGCTGTCCGGAGCGCGGCGCAACCCGCAGTAACCGACCGGTCAACCACATCGCAACGGCGAATAAGTACAAGTCCCCAGCGGGGACCATCCGGCTTTGGGTGTGCCCTGCGAAGGAGTTGTGCTGGGTATGACACTGTCGGGGACGCGCGCGGCTAACGCAACGCTGCATGCGTCTTGGAATTGGTTCTCCTCGCGCTCGCGCGAGCTCGCGCGAGCACTGTTGGCGATCGCTTTGCTGGTCAGCATGATGCCGGCGTCCGCGCTCGATCCGCGCGCTGCGACCGCGGCATGCGACACAGCGGCGAACCCCATTGTGTGCGAGAACCTGCTACCCGGTGACGACTCGAGCCTGTGGAACATTCCCACCGCCGATCAGGGCGATCCCAGCCTGCAGGGCTTTGCCACCGACATCAGCGTCAACAAGGGCCAGACCGTCCACTTCAAGATCAGCAGCACGGCAAGTGCCTACACGATCGACATCTATCGCATGGGCTATTACCAGGGCAAGGGCGCCCGTAAGCAGGCCAGCGTCACACCTTCGGCCAGCCTGCCCCAGGCACAGAACCCGTGCTTTACGGACCCCACGGTCGGCCTGGTCGATTGCGGTAACTGGGCCGAATCCGCCTCGTGGAACACGGGCACTTCCGTTTCGGGCATCTACTTCGCCAAGCTCACCCGTCCCGATACGGGTGGCGTGAGCCACATCTTGTTCATCGTGCGTGACGACGCCAGCACGTCGCCGCTGCTGTTCCAGACTTCCGACGAGACCTGGCAGGCCTACAACAGCTACGGCCAGACCAGCCTGTACCGCGACTTCACGGGCACGCTCACCGCCGGGCGCGCCTTCAAGGTCAGCTATAACCGACCGTTCAACACCCGCTCGACGATCGACGGTCTCGGCCAGCGCAGCTTCGTGTGGAACGCGGAGTACCCGATGATCCGCTTCCTCGAGGCCAACGGCTACAACATCGCCTACCAGGCCGGCGTCGATACCGAACGCGCCGGCGCGGCGCGCATCCAGCAGCACACGACCTTCCTGTCCGTTGGCCACGACGAGTACTGGACTGGTCCGCAGCGGACCAACGTCGAGACGGCGCGTGACGCCGGCGTCAATCTCGGCTTTTTCAGTGGCAACCAGATGTTCTGGAAGACCCGCTTCGAGAACAGCATCGACGGCAGCGGCACAGCGTTCCGAACGCTCGTCTCGTACAAGGAGACGCACGCCAACGCCAAGATCGATCCGCTGCCGAACGTCTGGACGGGCACCTTCCGCGATCCGCGCTTCAGCCCGCCGGCCGACGGCGGCAAGCCTGAGAATGCCGTGGCTGGCCAGATCTTCACGGTCAACGGGCCGCAATACAACGCGATGACGGTGCCGGCTGCGTTCAGCAAGCTGCGCCTGTGGCGCAACACCGCCGTTGCCAATCTCGCGGCTGGCGCAGTGCAAACGATCACCGCCGGCTGTAACTGCATCCTCGGCCACGAGTGGGACGAGGACCTGGACAACGGCGCTCGCCCAGCGGGCGTCGTGCATCTCTCGTCGACGACGGCGAATGTGCCGTTCTACATCCAGGACTACGGCTCGGTCTATACGCCGGGCACTGCGACGCACACCCTGACGATCTACCGCGCACCGAGCAACGCGCTGGTCTTTGGCGCGGGCACGGTCAACTGGGCCTGGGCGCTGGACGGCGCACACGATCAGGGCGGCTCGGTCCCGGACCTGAACGTCCAGCAGGCGACGGTCAACATCCTGGCTGACATGGGCGCCCAGCCGACGGCGCCGCTGCTGCCAGGTCTGGTCGCCACCGCAGCTTCGACGGACATCACGGCGCCCGCTTCGATCATCACCGCACCGGCCAATGGCGCCAGCCTGCCCAACGGCACGCCAGTGACGATCACCGGCACGGCCACCGACGTCGGCGGCCAGGTCGGCGCGATGGAGATTTCCCTCGACGGCGGTACGACGTGGCATCCGGCCCAGGGCACCGCCAACTGGACCTACAAGTTCACGCCAGGCTCGCCCGGCACGAGTGTCAACATCAGGACGCGCGCCGTTGACGACAGCGGCAATATCGAAACGGCGGGCGCCGGAATCACGGTGAGCGTCACCGCCCGCAACTGCGCGACTGCACCGTGCTCGATCTGGGACGAATCGGTCACGCCGACCGTCGCATCTGTCTCCGACAACAGCGCGCTCGTCCTGGGCACGAAGTTCCGCACCGATACGGCCGGCTTCATCAAGGGCCTCAAGTTCTACAAGGGCGTCAATAACACGGGCACCCACGTCGGCACGCTGTGGTCGGCGACAGGCGCCCAGCTCGGCCAGGTGACATTCACCAACGAAACGGCGACGGGTTGGCAGACGGCGACATTCGGCACGCCGGTCGCGGTCAACGCCAACACCACGTATGTCGCGTCGTACTTTGCGCCAAACGGTGGGTACGCGGGCGACCAGGGCTTCTTTGCGACGAATGGCGTGAACAACGCACCGCTGCGTGCGCTGGCTA
>DASXRR010000262.1:0-35062 GCA_036506475.1 Chloroflexota bacterium | reverse complement strand
CGCCTCAGCAAAACCGAAGTCCCGCGCTCGATGGAGGCGTTGTTCGTCTTCGGCATCGCACTACAGTTCGTGTCCGAGTCGCTCAAGCTGTTCGAGCAGTTCACGTACTGGGACAAGATCGACCACCCGACACTGGTTGCGCTCACCGCCTGGCTGTCCGCCTGGTTGCTGCTCGGCTACCGCGACGCCTTCCGCAAGCGGCTGCCGGTGCACCTGATCGCCGCCGTCGGCTTGCTGCTGGGCATCGCCGTCGGCGCGACCTGGGAATACGTCGAGTTCGCCTCGGACTGGTTCGGCGACGCCGACCTGCAGAAGTCGAACGCCGACACGATGACCGACTTGATCTCGAACGACGTCGGTGCGTTCGTCGCGTTGCAGTTCAGCCTGCGGCTGTACGGCTACCTGAGACGGGACGAGTGCACCCAAGCGGGCGAATTAGCCCGTTGGCTCAGCCAGGGCGTCGGTCGCGTCGTCGATCGCCACGGACGTGTCATTGGCGCCGCCGCGGCGCTGCTGTTGGGCGTGCTGCTGCTGGGTGGCGCGGCGATCGATCGAGGTTGGCCGCCGCTGGCCGAGGGCATGCAGCCCGGAGAGACGCTGGCGTGGCGTGGCCTGGATCAGGCCGGCGCGTCGGCAGTTGTGGCAGGAGACTGGGTGCCCGACGCTGAGCGGGGGATCTGCCGCGTGAACCTCGAGGACCCGAAACCAGGCAGTGAAAAGCCGGGCTTGTTGCAGCTCGCACCGGGGCGGGTCTACGGCGCCCGCGCACCGTTTCGTTTCGAGGCGCGCGTCTATGAACAACGCCCCGACCGCTCAGATGGCACGCAGATGGATGGCGGCCTGGCCTTCGGCATCCGTGACGCCAACGACTATTACTTGCTCGAGCAGAGCGCCCTGCACGACATCCTGCGCCTGGATCGCGTCGTTCACAACCATCGACGAGATGTGAAGGAGCGACTGGTGCGGACGCACGGGAACGAGTGGCACACACTGCATGTGCGCCTCGATGGCGGGCTGGTCTGGGCAGGCGTCGATGGCCAGGACGTGTTCGCCGTGCCAGGTGTGCCCGACATGGCCGGCGGCATCGGACTGTGGGCACGCACGGCCTCGGCGACGTGCTTCGACACTGCGCAGGCGGCGGTGCCTGAGTAAGTGGACAAGCTCGCCCACCTGCTGCTGATCGTGCCCGTGGCGGCCTTCGGGCTCGTCTTGCTGGGCTACCGGGATCGCGCCAGGGTGGACCTGGCGGACCAGCTTGCGGCGTTGCTGGCCATGTTGGTCGGCATGCTCGTGGCGATGCTGCTGGAATGGGCCGAATTCGTCTTCGACTGGGTGCTGGGTACTCAGGTCCAGCCGAGCAATACCGACACCATGCTGGACCTGCTCGCGAGCTACATCGGGGCAGCCGTCGGCGGTGTGTTGGCCACGACGATCTATCGCAATGTACTAACGGCACCGCGGCGCGAGTGGCTCGGGTCGCTGGGTATCTGGCTGAGCGACGGTCCAAGTCGCGTGCTGGACAAGCACGGCTTTGCGATAACGCTGGCAGTCACCGGCGTGGTCGCGCTCACGGTCGCGGCGCTGTGGTTTACGGGCCGGCCGGTGCCCGGGTTCGGCAACGGCTAGGTGCGTGAGGCACGCTTCTTGATAGCGCCAACGTAGGACACCTCGGGCTGTGGAGGGCAGGAGCCAGCCGATGCGATCGAACACGTTCTTTGCCATTTTGTCTTCGCTGGCTCTGGTAGCCAGCGCATGCGGTCCTGCCGGCCAGTCGCCCGCGCCGAATAGCGGCGGCGGCGGCGTGACTGTCGCTACGCCGAATGCTTCGAGCAACACCACACCGGCCGCGACGACCGGTACGCCGACGGGTGCCCCGCAGCCGACGACCGCTGCCAAGCCAGCGGCACAGCCGACCACCGCGCCCGCGCAGACGTCGGCGCAGCCCAGCGGGCCACAGGAGATCACGGTCAACGCGCTACAGGGCGAGCCGGACAACCTGGACCCGAGCCGCAGCAGCTTCGCCACTGAAGCCGCGGTCATCCGCCTGGTCTTCGAAACGCTGCTGGTGTTCGACAAAGACCTGAAGCCTGGCCCGGGTGCGGCGACCAGCTTCGACGTGTCGCAGGACGGCAAGACCTACACATTCCATCTCAAACCGGACGCCAGGTGGAGCGACGGCCAGCCCGTCACGGCCAAGGATTGGGTGTATTCGTTCAAGCGCATCCTCAATCCGGACACCGCCGCGGAGTACGCGACGTTCTTCAGCGAAGCCGGCATCGTCGGCGCTGCTGAGTACGCCGCGGGCAAGGGCGACGCCGACGAGGTGGGCATTCGCGCCAAGGACGACAACACGGTCGAGTTCCAGCTAAAGGCGCCGATCGGGTACTTCCCGAACCTGGTCGCTCTGTGGGTCGTACCACCGCTGCGGCAGGACCTCGTGACCAAAACCGGCTGGGCTCAGGATCCCTCGACCTTTATTGGCAATGGCCCATTCAAGATGAGCGAGTGGGTCCATCAGGACCACATCACGCTCGTTCCGAACCCGAATTACTCGGGCGACAAGCCAAAGCTGCAGAAAATAACCATGCTGATGGTCAGCTCAGGCGCGGCTGACTACGCGGCCTATCGCAACAACGAACGTGACTGGACGCTCGTGCCAGATGCCGACGTCAATTCGGTGCGCAACGACCCGCAGATGTCTAAGGAAGCGCACGAATATACCGAGCTGACCACGTTCTGGCTGATCATGAACAACGGCAAGGGGCCGCTCGACAACCCGATGTTCCGCAAGGCAATCTCCCGGGCCATCGATCGCCAGGCGATGATTCGCGACATCGCCAGTGGTGTGGGCAAGCCGGCGACCAGCTTCATTCCGCCAGGCATGCCTGGCTACCAGTCGGACCTTGGCCAGGACATCGACTTCAACGCTGCCGCGGCCAAGGATTTGCTGAAGCAGGCCGGCTATGGCGAAGGCTTGAAGCCGGTCCCGCCGCTACGGTTCCGCTTTGCCACGACCACGGCCAACCAGACGCGCGCGGAGTTCATCCAGGCGCAGCTCAAGCAGAACCTGGGCATTGACGTGCAGCTCGAGTCGATGGAGGCGAAGGCGTACCAGGCGGCCTACAAGGCCAAGGACTATGACCTGGCCTGGGGTGGTTGGGGTGCTGACTATCCCGACCCGCAGAACTGGATGACCGGCTTGTTCGGGTGCGACGCGAGCAACAACAAATACAACTATTGCAACAAGCAGTTCGACGAGGCCGCGACGCGCGGCGACACGGGGACTGATCTGAACCAGCGGTTGCAGGCGTATGCCCAGGCGCAGCAGATCCTCGCCAATGACGTGCCCGTAGCGCCGCTGTTCTTCCGCGGCCGCATGGTGCTGGTCAAGCCGTGGGTACAGAAGATGGTGATCACGCCCAAGGATGACTACCCAGGCTGGTCGCTACTCAAGAACGTCTTCTTGACCAGGTAAGCCTCGAACGTTTGTCTGGAGCGGCACCCTTTGTCTCGTATTGACTCCGCGCGCCCGCCGGCGATCCCGAGATGGGTCGAGGCGGGTGCCACCTCCGTATAAAGGGTGCCGCCTGGACGTCCTCGCGCTCCGCGCGCGTGCCGGCGATCCCGAGATGGGATGCGGCGGGTGCCACCTCCGTGTAAAGGGGTGCCGCCTCCAAATCCTCGCGTGCCGGCGATCCCTGGGGGGGGAAGAGGCGGGTGCGCGCGATGTGCTGGCCCTGCCTGCGCCGCTGGTAGGCATCAACTCCCTGTTGAGAACCTTCTTGAGCCCGGAGGCGCGCAGCGCGATGAGGCGGATGCGCGTACGCTGGGCGGCGAACTGATGAGCGCCGTGCCGCCGCCGCGGGTGCCGAATCCGTTTGAAGACGACTCGCATCGGCTGCAACGGCTGATGGGAGACGACGACCGCGGCAAGCGTGTCTGGCGGATCGTCTTCCTCGCAGGTTGGGTAGTGCTGGCGCTGTGGGCGGTGCTGGCCTTCATGGGCCAGGGCGATTACGGCGTCATCCTGGCGCCAGTCGGCATGGGCATGCTGATCGGCAGCGGCATTCAGCTCTTCATCGACCGCATCTCAGCGCTCTAGAACGGGGGCTAAATCACGCCGTCGACGGCGAGCTGCGCAAGTTCGGCATCGCTCAGGCCGAGTAGGCCAGTGTAGACGTCATGGTTGTGTTGGCCAAGCGCAGGGCCGGGGAAGCGCACGCTCCCTGGCGTGCGCGAGAAGCGCGGCAATACGGCGGGCATGGGCACGGCGCCGACCATGGGATCCTCAACGGAGACGATGTCCGCGCGCGCGGCGTAGTGTGGGTCTTCGAAGATGTCGGCAATGGAGTAGATCGGCGATACCGGCACGCCCGCCGCATCCAGGATGGACTGCGCGTCCGCGGCCGTATGCTCCAGGAACCAGCCGCCGACCAGGCCGTCGACCTCGTCGGCGTGTGCCGTCCTGGCCGGATTGGTCGCGTAGCGTTGATCAAGCCCCCATTCCGGATGGCCCATGGCCTCGATCATGCGCCGCCAGACCCGCTCGGTCGACACGCTCAGCACCATGTACCGCCCGTCAAGTGTGGGGTAGCTGCCAATCGGTGAGGACTGTCCGGTTCGGTTGCCGAGCCGCTCGCGCACAAAGCCGTTCTTGCCAAAGGCTGGCACGACCGCTTCGAGCAGCCGAAACACCGACTCGTACAGCGAGACGTCGACCGATTGACCGCCTGAGCGATTGCGCTCGCGCTCCAACAAAGCCATCGTCGCGCCCAAAGCGCCAAACAGCCCAGCCAGGTAGTCAGCAAGAGCAATTGGCACGCTCAATGGCGGCCGATCGGGAAACCCGGTGATGTACGTCAGCCCGCCGATCGCCGCCGCGGGCGTGCCAAAGCCGGCCTTGTCGCGGTACGGTCCGTCCTGGCCGTAGCCCGAGACGCGCACCAGCACGATGTCCGCATTGACGGCTTTCAAGACGTCGTAGCCCAGGCCCCAGCGCTCGAGCGTGCCTGGCCGAAAGTTCTCCAGGACGACGTCCGAGCGGCGAACGAGCTCCAGGAACAGCTCGCGTCCGCGCGCCACGTGCAGGTCGAGTGTGATCGAGCACTTGTTGCGGCCGAGCACCGACCAGTACAGCGACCGGCCGGCGGCCATCGGCGCAACATTGCGCAGCGTGTCGCCGTCGCCGGGCAGCTCGACCTTGATGACTTCGGCACCGCAATCGGCCAGCAGCGCAGCGCCAAAGGGTGCCGCGATCATGGTTGCGATGTCCAGGACGCGCAGGCCAGTGAGCGGTCCGCGGACGCCCGGTTCCGTCATCGCAGCGAGAGTCGATGCTACCCTGCCCAACGTTGAGAGTCCCGAGGCTGCGCCTGGTCATCGTCGGCCTGGTCGTAGTGATAGTCCTTGGAGCACTGCTCACCAGCGTCGTCGCGGCCCGGGTGCGCGCCCGCGCACGAGCGGATTGGCTCGAGAGCAAATACCTGACGCTGCAGCCCGTGGTGAAGGGGCTCAAGGAGCCGACGTACGTGGCCGGCCCGCCGGATGGCAGCAATCGACTGTTCATTCTGGAACGTGAAGGCACTATCCGCGTGGCCAACTCCGACGGGCAATTGCGCCCAACGCCTTTTCTCGACTTGACCGGCCAGGTCTCCACGGGCGGCGAGGAAGGCATGTTGGGTCTGGCGTTTCATCCGCGGTTCCGGGACAACGGGTTCGTGTACGTCGCGTACACCGCGAACGACTGGTCGCTGCAGGTCATTCGCTACACCGCGTCGGCGAGCTCGCCGGATGTCGTCGATCCTGGCACGGCGAGCACGACGTTGTCGGTGCCCAAGAAGAGCAAATACCACAACGGCGGCATGATCGGGTTCGGTCCGGATGGGTACCTATATGTCGCGGTTGGCGACGACGAGGCGTCTGACAAAGTGCAGGATCTGGGCAACGTGTTCGGCAAGCTGTTGCGGCTCGACGTCAACGCCAGCGAGCCGTACGCGATCCCAGCGTCGAATCCGTTCGCGCAACACAATGGCGCGCGGGGCGAGATCTGGTCGTACGGCTTCCGCAATCCGTGGCGCTTCAGCTTCGATCGTCAGACTGGTGATCTGTGGATCGCGGACGTGGGCGATGCGCGCTGGGAAGAGGTGGATTTCCAGCCGGCCGCGAGCGGCGGCGGTGAAAACTACGGCTGGCCAATGAACGAAGGCAGCGAGTGCGAAGAGCCGGAGCGCTGCCACGATGGGTCGCTGGTCGGGCCGGTGGTGACCTATGGTCACGATATGAACTGCTCGGTGACGGGCGGCTACGTGTACCGCGGCAAAGATGTACCCGCGTTCTTCGGCACATACGTATTCGGCGATCTATGCACGGGTGGCGTGTTCGCAGTGCGGCAGGGCGGGGATCAACAGCCAACGCGCGTCGAGCTGGGCTTCCAACCGATCAAGATCAGCTCGTTCGGCGAGGACCCGGCGGGCGAGGTCTACGTCAGCGACATGCAGGGTGGCGTGATCTATCGCATCGCCGACGGCTCTCTGCCGTAGCAGCGCGGTCTGTGCGAGGCAGCGCGTCGTGAATCTGGCGTTCGAGATCGTCGAGCGCGCGATCCAATTGGGACCGATTCCTGGCGCGGCGGCTGCTATCGGCGACACAGCGGGCTTTGAGCAGGCGTGTTTTGGACGCCTGGAACCCGAGGGCGCGGAGGTCACGCCCGAGACGTGGTACGACCTGGCGTCGCTGACCAAGGTCCTGTGCACCATCCCGCTGTGCCTGGATTTGATCGTCGCGGGCCGCCTCGACCCACAGGCAAAAGTGCGCGAGCTGCTACCCGAGGTGGCGTGGCTGCAGGATCGGCCCAATCTCGGCGACGCCACCGTCCTGCAGTTGGCAACGCACACCAGCGGACTGCCGGCCTGGGAGCCGTTGTACACGCTCGGTCTCGATCGCGCGACGCTCCTTGCGCGCGTGCTGTACACGCCGCTGCAACGGCCACCCGGCACGATCGTGTACAGCGATCTGGGCATCATCGTGCTCGGGCACATCCTCGAGCGGCTCAGCGGCTGCCGTTTGGAGGAGCTCGCCGGCGGGCTGTTTGCGCGCATCGGTCTGCAGCGTGAGCTGGCCTTCGCGGTGCCTGAAGGGGTGCGCGTCGCGCCGACCGAGCGCTGCCCGTGGCGCCAGCGGCTACTGCGCGGCGAGGTGCATGACGAGAACGCCTCAGCGCTGGGCGGCGTCGCGCCGCATGCGGGCTTATTCGGAACCCTGAACGGCGTGGCGGCGTACGCCCATGCGCTGTTGACGGGCCGCCTGCATTCGCCGCCTGTGCTGGAGTACGCGAGTCGGGAGCACGCCCGCGCGGAGCCGCCGGACGTCGAGCGGCGCGGTTTCGGCTGGGTGCTGATGCACCGCGGCTGGAGCGGTGGCGACCTCATCAGCGCACGCAGCCTCGGCCACACCGGGTTCACCGGGACTGGCCTGTGGATCGACCTCGAGCGCCAGCGGTACAGCGTGCTGCTGACGAACCGGGTGTACCCGTCGCGACACGTCGAGTCGGGCATCGTTGGCCTGCGCCGTGCGTTCAATTTCGCTGCGCACGGTCTATGACAGACAATATTTCCGTGACCGCATGGCATGCGTACATGGAGCCGGACGAGCCGCCCGACTGGGTCTCCGTTGGCGGTGGTGTGGCCGCCGCGCTCGCGGCCGGCCTGGCGATGCTGCTCATGCGCTGGCTGGTCCAGGTCCGCACGGCGCCCGAACGCATCCTCGAGTGGCTGCTGCTGTTCGTGCCGCTCGACGTGTTCGAGTCGGCGCTGCAGCGGTTCGGCTTCAGCGCCAAGCGCTACGCGTTGTACCTGGGCATTGCGGTCATGGTGGCTGTGCTGGCGTGGCTGGGACACCAGTCGCTGCGCCGTCGCTGGTCAATACCCATCCTGATCTCGCTGGGCATCGGGCTGTGGCTGTTCACGATGTTGATCGTGATGCCGCTGACGAGCGCGGGAGTGTTCGCCTTCGGCTTGCTCGATGGCACCCTGGCCAACATCCTGGCGTACCTTGGCGTCGGCCTGGTGTACTCGGCCGCGCTCGTGGCGGTGCACGCGTATCTGCTGGCGCCCGGGCCCGACAACGCCAAAATCGTCCGCATGCCGGGCGTGTCGCCCGCGACTGGACTCACCCCGCGGCGCTGGGCGCTCAGCCTGCTGGGCGGCTCCGCCGCGGTGCTGGTCGCCACGTGGCTGCTCGACCTGTTGGTGCCGCATCGAACCGGGCTGCCGACGATCGTCGTGGCCGATCCGCAAGAGCCGGTCCCCTCGGGCGGCCTGGATGAACCGAATCCTCACCCAGCCGCGGTTGCCGCGGCGTCGCCCGTATCCGCGGGGCCGGCCGGTCCGTCGCCCTCACCGGTCGCAGCGTCTCGCCCGACGTCGACGCTGCCTGAGCCGGCAGCGGTGCGCACCCTCCAGCGCGATCAGGATGGAGCAGTGCTACCGTCGGGGCGGCGGCCAGGCGAGCTGCCCGGCCCAATCACGTCCAATGAGAACTTCTACATCGTCACCAAGAACGCGGGCGGCGATCCAATCGTGCATCCTGACGATTGGCGTCTCGTCGTCGACGGCGAGGTGCAGCGGCCATTCGAGCTCGACTACGCGGCGCTACGTCGCCTGCCGAGCTTCGAGATCACCAAAACCCTCGAGTGCATCAGCAACCTCGTCGCCGAGTGTCAGCTAGCGCCGTTTGGCTGTGACCTGATCAGTACCGCGCGCTGGCGTGGCGTGCGGCTGAGCGAGATCTTGAACCTGGTCGGCGGGGTCAAGCCAGGCGCCGATTGGGTGGCGACGATCTCGGCCGACGAATACACGACCGCGCTGCCCCTGCAGCTGGCAATGTCGCCCGATGCTTTGCTGATCTACGAGATGAACGGCCAGGTGCTGCCGCGCGAGCACGGCTACCCGACGCGCATCTTGGTGCCGGGTCGCTACGGGATGAAGAATGCCAAGTGGGTGGTCGCCTTGCGGCCGATGCGGCGCGAGTTTGTCGACTGGTACGGACAGCGCGCGTGGAGCCGCGAGGCGGTCGTGAAGACCATGACTCGCATCGACATTCCGAACCGCGACGCGCGGTTGCGACCCGGCGATCAGCGCATCGCGGGCATCGCCTATGCCGGCGATCGAGGGATCAACATGGTCGAGTTCAGCGCCGACGGCGGCGACACCTGGGATATCGCCGACACCCTGGAGGATGCAGCCGGGCCGGATATGTGGGTGCGCTGGGAGGGCCACTTCACGCTGGCGCCGGGCAGCGAGGCAAAGCTGGTTGCCCGCGCCACAGACGGCAAGGGCAACCAGCAAGCTGAACCGTTCAGCCTGGCCCAGCCCGACGGGGCCAGCGGCTGGAACTCAATTACGGTGAAAGCGCAATGAGCGCGACTACGGCGCGCCGATCAGGCGGATGAAGCCCTTCGTATCGCCGATGAGAATGGTGCCGTCCTGGCGCAGCGCCGGGGCGGTCCAGACCGGAACCGTGTTCGGGTTGGTGTAGTCCCAGATCTTCTCGCCGGTTGCGCTGTCGATGGCGATCAGATGTCCCGCGGTGCTGCCGGTGTACAGCACGCCCGTCGCGTCGAGCGTGGGTGAGCTGTAGACCGAGCCGACGATCGGGTACTGCCACACCAGCGTGCCCTCGGCAGCCGAGACGGCGTAGATGCCACCCTTGTTGGCGCCGAAGTACAGCGTCTGCCCATCCTGGCTGAGCGCCGCGCTCGACCAGATACCGGCCACCTCGCGCTCCGCTTCGAACAGCCACTTGAGCTGGCCCTCGGGCGAAATCGCGTACATGTTGCTGTTGTTCGCGCCAATGTAGATGGTGCCGTCGGGACCGACCGTTGGGGTCGCTCCCGATCCGACGCCATCGGCGCCGGGCGGCGGAACCGCGGCCGTGACCGGCTCAGCCGTACCCGGCGCGTCGGCGAAGCGGAACGTCCAGGCGACCGTGCCCTCACCCGGGCTGCCGGCCGGCGGCCGCACCGCGAACAGCTTGTCGTTCACGCTGGCGACATAGACCGTGCCATCAAGGCCGAGGGCTGGCGAGGCCTTGACCGTCGGGCCGGTTTGGGCCGTCCATAGCGTCTTGCCCTGCGGGTCGATCGCGAGCAGCTTGCCGGCGCCGCTGGTCACGTAGATCGTGCCGTCGGGGCCGAGGGTGGGCGACGCCGTCTGTCGGCCAGCGCCGAGGTCGACGGTCCACTTGCTCGTGCCGTTTGGATCGAGCGCGTACAGCGTGGCGCGCGCTTCGGGCGTCGCGCCGCCGGTGCTGAAGCCGACGTAGACCGTGCCGTCAGCGCCTACGGCTGGCGTGGTGTGGAACGAGCTCGCGCCTTCAGGATGGAAGGACCACTTCAACTCGAGGTCGAGGCCGGTGGCCGGGTCGCGCAACGCCAGCAGGGTGCCGCGGAACGTGCCGATGTAGATCGTGCCATCGGCGGCCACGGCCGCCGAGCTCTGGATCTCGGGTCGCGGATCACCTGGTGCCTGGACGGCCATCGCGGCCGAGTCGAAGCTGCGTAGCAGCTTGGGCTTGAGCGGGCCGATGAACGGGCTCACGCCGGTGTGCTGGGCGTTCATCTGGTACATCGCGCGCTGCGCCGGGGCGAGTGCTGGCGCGGGTGCGGTGGCCGCGGCTGGCGCGGGCGCGGCGTTCGCGACATTCGCGACGGGCGCCGTGTTGGCCACGGGCGCCGTGTTGGCCACGGGTGCCGTGTTAGCCACCGGGGCCGGGTTGGTCGCAGGCGCGGTGTTGTTTTGCACAGGCGCCGATTCGGTCGGGCGTGGATTGACCACGATTGACGCCGGATTGGCCTGGCACGCGGTCAACAGACACGCGCCGCCTACCGCCACGGCGAACAATCGGAACGATGATGTTTTCAAAGAAAGCCTCCCATGTACAAGCGCGCGACTATGCGAGCCCGGAGTCAGCGCCCGCTGCCGGGGCCGGTTGAGATCCGGTTGAGTACGCTCCAACGTGAGGCATGCCCGCGCGCGCACTCATCGGCACCTCCGGCTGGTCGTACAAGCACTGGGAGAACGTCTTTTATCCGCGCGAAGTACCGGCCGCCGAGCATCTGGAATTTTTCGCGCAGCATTTCTCGACCGTCGAGATCAACTACTCCTACTACCAGCTTCCGCCGCGCAAGACCTTTGGCCTATGGCTCCGCAACTCGCCCGACGACTTTGTGTTCGCCGTCAAAGCCAGTCGCTATCTGACGCACATGAAGAAGCTGAAGGACCCCGAGGAGCCGCTGCGACGCCTGCTCCACAACGCCGGTGGCCTCGACGAGAAGCTGGGCCCGCTCCTGTTTCAGTTCCCGCGCACTTGGCGGGTCAATCTCGAGCGCTTGTCCGAGTTCCTGGCTGCATTGGATGCGTATCGGCGCCAGCGCTTCACGTTCGAGTTCCGTCACCAATCGTGGCTGGTGTCCGACGTATACGCGCTGTTGCGCGAGCACAACGCTGCGTTGTGCCTGCCCGTTGGCTGGCAGATTCCATTGGACATTGAGCTCACCGCCGATTGGACCTACCTCCGCTTCCATGGCGGGGCGCACAGCATCGCCTTCACCGACGCCGAGCTTCGGCCCTGGGCCAAGCGCATCCGTGCCTGGCGCACGGACGGCATCGACAGCTACAGCTACTTCAACAACGACACCCTGGAACACGGCCGCGCCCCGGCCATCGACAATGCCCAGCGCTTACGCGAGCTGATCGACGACTGAGTGGAGTCGTACTCCGGGTAGGAAAACCGCGGTGTCGCTGCGGGACGACGTGTTTGCAGACACTGAAGAACTGGCGCGCCGCCTGCAGACGTCCAGAAGCCGCCTGTATGCGGACGCCTTGCGCGAGTATCTGGCACGGCACGCGGCGGACCGAGTTACGGCTGCGCTTGATGCCGTGTACACGAGCGAGCCATCCGGCCTTGATGCGGCGCTCGCGACCGCGGCTGCCCACGTGATCGAAAAAACGGACTGGTGATCGCCCATCTGGCGCAGGGCCAGGTGTGGTGGGCTGAGTGGTCAGCGCCCGTCGGCTCGGCGCCGGGCTTCCGACGCCCCGTTCTTGTCGTGCAGGGCAACGCCTTCAATCGGAGTCGTATGGCGACGGTGGTCGTCGTGCCTCTCACCAGCAATTTGGCGCTGGCCGGGGCGCCCGGCAACGTGCCGATGCCCGCGTCCGATTCCCGATTGCCGAAGGATTCGGTGGCCAACGTATCTCAGATCGTGACCCTCGATCGAAGCACCCTGACCGAGCTCGTCAGTCAGGTGTCGAGCCAGTTGGTTGGGCAGGTCCTGACTGGGATCGACGTCGTGCTCGGCCGCTAGGCGCCGCGCTCCGTTCCTCGGGTCGGCGGGGAGAACTAGAATCGGGCCATGGCGCTGCAACGTATGGCGTTCGGCCGCACCGGACATGAGAGCACCCGCTTGATCTTCGGTGCCGCCGCGCTTGGGTCTGTGTCACAGGATGTCGCCGATCGGGCGCTCGACGTGCTGCTCGAGCATGGGGTCAACCACATCGACGTCGCGGCCAGCTATGGCGAGGCCGAGCTGCGCGTCGCGCCGTGGCTGGCGCGCTACCCCGACCGCTTCTTCCTGGCCACCAAGACCGGCAAACGCGTCGCCGCGGAGGCGCGCGAGGAGCTGCACCGCTCGCTGGAGCGCATGAAGGTGGCGCGCATCGACCTGTGGCAACTGCACAACCTGTCTGACCCGATCGAGTGGGACCGCGCTTTGAGCCCTGGCGGTGCTCTTGATGCTGCCGTAGAGGCCCGCGAGCAGGGCCTGATTCGGTTCATCGGCGTGACGGGCCACGGGGCGCAGATCGCGGCCACGCATCGGCGTAGCCTGGCGCGCTTCGACTTCGACTCCGTGCTGTTGCCCTACAACTTCACGACTGTCCAGAGCGAGTACTACGCGAGTAACTTCGACGCGCTCCAGCGCACCTGTCAGGAGCGCCATGCGGCGGTGCAGACGATCAAGTCGCAGGCCTATCGGCCCTGGTCGGGCCGCGAGCGAACCACGAGCACCTGGTATCAGGCGCTCGAAGACCAGCGCGACATCGACATCGCGACGCACTGGGCGCTCGGCCGCGAAGGCATCTTCGTCATCTCGCCAAGCGACGTGAACCTGTTGCCCAAAGTCCTCGACGCGGCTCAGCGGTTTTCGGATCGACCGTCTGACTCGGACATGGCGGCGTTGGTCAAGCGACTGGAGATGGAGCCGCTCTTCGTTTAGGACACCGGCCATCCCGCGCGCCGCCATGCCCGACCGGCTGGTGCATCGGCGTGCCGAGGGCTGGGCGCAATTGGCAAGGCTGAATCGCTCGCAGGCGCGGGTAGCAACGCTTCGTACCGGACGAAAGTGCTGGACGCTGGGGCTCGAAGTCGGTACGTGCGACCAGTCACGCAACCGTGGCCCGCCCGTTAGGGTTTCAACCGCTATGGGCGTTTCTCTCCAGGTCGCTGACGATTTCGAGCGCGCGCGCCGCAAGGGGCTGTGGCGTCGGATGGTCGCGCGCCTGCTGCGGCGTGACATTGCGCTGCTGCCGTTTGAAGAAACGCGCCTTCTCCTGCGTGCCCATGGCCAACATTACGGTGGCTTCCGCACGGTCCCAATCGGCCAGATCGTCGGCAGCGTCAATCGCTACCACGACTTCGATCGCGCGTTTCTGCCGCGCCACACCTCGACGCGCATCCGCTGGCAGAGCATCGACCGGGCGTACTACGAGGACAGCAGTGTGCTGCCGCCGATCGAGCTGTACCAGCTCGGCGAGACGTACTTCGTCAAGGACGGCAATCACCGCGTCTCCGTGGCGCGCGAGCAAGGCCAGGACTATATCGACGCGTACGTGATCGAGCTGCACGTGCCGGTGCCGGTCGCGTCACTGGAGGCACTTGAAGACTGGGTGCGCGACCAGGATGCGCTCGACTTCGCGGCGCAGACGCGCTTGCACCAGCTGCGCCCCGACGCAAGCGTCGAGCTGAGCTTGTGCGGGCAGTACCAGAAGCTGCTCGAGCACATTCGTGTGCACCGCTGGTTCCTCGGCACCGAGCGCGGCGAGTGTGTCGCGTGGGACGAGGCGGTACTGAGCTGGTATGACCGGGTTTACGCACCGCTCGTGGCAGCCGTTCACGAGAGCCGCGTGCTGGCCGACTTTCCGCGTCGAACAGAGGCCGACCTGTACCTGTGGATCGTCGAGCACCGCTGGTTCCTCCAAGAGGCGGGTGAAGACATCCCCTTGGAAGACGCGGTGCGTGGCTACGCCGCGGCGTATAGCCCGCGCTTGTGGCGGCGCCTGGTCAGGTTCATTTCGTAGATCCTTACGCCGCCGTCATTCGACGCGCGAGGACGGCTCGTGGTCGCGTGGACGAAGCCCCCGGCACCACCAGGCCGGGGCCTTGCCAACTCAGGGCGTGGCGTCGAACTGATTGACGCCCAGGAAGGGCTGGAGGCGGTTCTGGAGGCCGTTGGCGCCGCTGGCGGGGTGGCACTCGACGAAGAAGAGTGCGCGCGCCGTTTGGGTGCCGCCGGTGCTGGGTAGTGGGTCGCCGGCCTGGGTGCTCACTTCGTTGCCGGGGTGGCCGTTGGCCACGCAGATGCCCGGGTGGTCGAACGGCGCCCGTTCGAATGCCACGCGCGGATCGGTCAGCGCTAACAGGAACGACACCAGGTCGCTCTTGTCGCGCGACCCGAGATTGAGGTTGTGCACGTTCGGATCGAACTCGCGCTGATCCTGGAAGTTGCCGCCGCGGTTGTAGAAGTCGATGACTTGGCGCAATGACAACTCGCCACCGTTGTGAAAGTACGGCCCCGTCAGCTCGACGTTGCGCAATGACGGCGCCTTGAACGTGCCCTTCACGTTGTCAGCATCAATACCGCAGTTGGTCGTGCCGGCAATGCCTGGGACGAGGCCAAACGGCGAGACAGCCGTAGGCACCAAGCGGGTCAGCGGCGGACCGCCATGGAAGGCCGCATTGATGATGATCTGCGTCTCGCCAAGCGAGTTGCCGAACGGGTCGAGACCGCCCAGCGCGAGATCGTCGTTGACTCGGCGCACGCCCGTGTCGAAGTGGCCTGCGTCATAGATGCCGCAGCGTGGCGTCGTGCCGACGGGCAACTGGGCCATGCGCTCGACGCGCGCGTCGTCAGTCACGGCGTCGATCGAAGCGGCGGTCATCTCAGGCCCGCCGTGGCACGCGGTGCAGCGCAGGTCGGCCGGCGTCCTGCCATCGGCCAGGAACAGGTCGCGCCGCTCGGTCGGAGCGCGAATCGGGAACGGACGCGAGCCGAACGCGCTCGAGAACAGCAGCAAGCCGCGGAACTCGGCGTCGCTGAGCTGCTCGGTGCCGTCGAAGAAGCGATCGATCTCCGAGTCGTCGGCGCGCAGGGTCTCCATGTAGGCGCCGACTGACAGGCCCCAGAACAGCGAGAAGTTCGCCTCGATCTGAGGTCGAGCTCCTTTCACGCCAGGCACAGTGACCGTAGCGTTCGAGTTCCACCAGCGCGGCTGGAAGGCACGCTCGACCAGGGTGCGGTACGAGACGTTGAGCCCCTCGCTGACTCGGCCGCCGGTGGCGCGGCTGAACGAGATCGAGCCAAGGACACTGTCAGTGGCCGAGACGTCCTGTTGGGCCAGTGGCGTGGACGTCGAAGTCAGCATCTTGTGCCCGACGTCGGGGAACGTTCGGCCGTTGCAGGACATCTCGTTCGGGTTCGTCGGCGGCCCGACCGACTGTGAGGCGAGGCTCGAGAACTTGATCTGGATCTGCACGGGCTGTGGACCGCTGCCTGTGTTCTCAAAAACGCGGGCCGCGGTGTCGCGCGCCCCAAATGGGCTGACGCCGTTGAAGACGTCCTGGGCGCGGCTATCCCAGAAGTTGCGGTTGTTGAACAAGCCGTTGATCATCGTCGGCGTGTTGCGCGGTTCGGCACGTCGGGTGTTGATGTTGCCGATGTGGAAACCGTCGGTGTCCGCGGTCGACTGACAATTGTCCATCGCCCGTCGGTCGAAGGCGGGCCGATCGTTGCCCAGTCCGCCGGGATTGGCCTGGATCGACTGGAACTGCCGATTGAACACGCCGGCCGAGGACATCACGTCGTTGGTGTCGCGAATGACCTGCGAGTTGCGGTTATTCGGATCAGCCAGCTTATGGAGTGGGAAATCGGCCGTGGCGATGACGTGATTCGGGCCCAGGCCATTCTGGAAGCTGGTATCGACCGGATTGGCCTTCAGGCCAGGACTGGTCTGGTTTCTGGTGCGCGAGTCGGCGCCAGCGGTGAAGTGGCAGGTGCCACACGCCTGGCCGTCACTACCAACCTGCTGATCCCAGAACAGCGCTTTACCGAGTTGGATCAGCGCGCTCTGGCTGCGGATAAAGCGCGTGTTTAGACCTGCCGCCAGCTGTGGGTCGACAGGTTTGTCGGCGGTCTTCAACGAGGCAATTGGGACGCCCGCCTCGTCCTCGGGCTCGAAGAAGCACACCTCCGTGTCGGTGCCGTCTTGCTTACAGATTAGCGGTGTCGCCGCCCCGACCAGCCATGGCCCAGTCGCGATGCCGAGCAAGACCAACCCGACACCGGTCAGGAGCAACCCGAGCCAGGCGCCGCGCGGCGGGCCGAGGCCGAGAAAGCGACTGGGGCGCAAGGCAGTCAGAGGTAATGCCACGTGTGGCATAGGTGCCCCCCTGTATAGGCAGACCCACGCAGCTGCGCCCCGAACGCCGTGGGCTGTCTGCTGCCGTGCCCCCCGCGCAGTGCCCCACATTAGAAATGACTCCGGAGAGCGAGTCAAGCAAGCGCGTTGCGCTTTGTTACACAGTTCCTTCTGAAAACCGATACGAACTGTAACAATTGCCGGGCCACGCACGTTAGTGTTTGATGAAAGTTCGGCCCGCTGGCAGGACGGGTTACACTCCACTGCCTATTGACTGAGCTAAGCAACGGCGCTGTGCCTACGCGAGAGTCGGCGGGTCTTCGACTCGGCGCTTTTTTCTTCTGTGGTGTGGACATGCCGGACGCTGGCCACGGGGGTACGCCTCCGCAGGACCGGCGCTACGGCCAGGCCGATGTGCTGAAGGTCTATCAGGACCTCGAGGCATACGCGAAAGCGGCCGACAAGCTCGGTTTTGAGAGCTTCTGGCTCGCCGAGCACCACTTTCAGTACGAGGGCTATGAGGTCGTCCCGAACGCCATCCTGATGGCCGCGTTCCTCGCCGCGCGGACAAAGAAGATCAAGTTCGGCGCGATGTTCAACGTACTGCCGCAGTGGCATCCACTACGTTTTGCCGAGGACTACGCGCTGGCCGACGTGATGACCGGCGGGCGCATGTTGTGCGGGCTCGGGCGCGGTACCGTCCCGCGCGAAGCGGAGCCGCTGGGCACGCGCGTTGGCTGGAACAACGATCCCGACGACACCTACAACCGCGAAGTGTTCGAAGAACAGGTCGAAATCATCAAGCGCGCCTGGCACAACGAGACGTTTTCGTTCACCGGCAAGCACTACGACTTGCCGCCGGTGAAGATCGACGATCGCGGCCGCGGCGTCCAAACGCTGACCCTGATCCCCAAGCCGCTCAACACGCCAGTCGAGATCTGGCAGCCCGTGACCAGCCCGAAGACCGCCGAATTCGTCGCCCAAGAGCGACACAAGGCGGTGTTCTGGTTCAGCAACCGCGCCAATTTACGACGTGGCTGGCATCAGTACGCCGAGCTGATCGAGCGCTACCACGGCATCAAGCTGGCGCCCGGTGAAGATCGCCAGGCCGTGTTGAACGTGCACATCGGCGACACGCACGAAAAGGCCCTCTACGGCGCACGGCGTGGCCACGACGAGTTCTTCCGCTTTCTGGCGCCGTACGGCCGAAGTCGTTCGTACATCGACGACGACGGCAAGCCGTGGGAGTGGGGGCGGATGCCCACGCTGGAGGACTCGATCGCCCAGGGCGCGTGGTTCGTCGGTACCGCCGACGAGGTGGCCGAGCAAGTCCAGGAGCTGCGGGACGATCTCGACCTGAGCTACGTCACCATCTTTCCGCACTTTCCGGGCATGGTCCGCGATCAGGCCATCGAACAAATGCAGCGCTTCGCGCAGGACGTCCAGCCACGGCTGCGCACGAGTAGGGAGGGCGCACGAGCATGACTGCCCAACTGCACCATCCGTTTCCGGCCGCTCGATACCTGCCCTATCTGACCAGCCCCGACATCGCGGCGCTGCCCAAGGACAGAGCGGTCGTCGTGCTGTCGGTGGCGTCGGTCGAACAGCACGGACCGCATTTGCCGGTCATCACCGATTCACTCGTCGGCCAGACGGTGCTCGCCCGCGCGCTCGAGCGTCTCGACCCCGCCGCGCAGGTGTGGGTCGTGCCACCGCTGTGCTACGGCAAGAGCAACGAGCATCGACCATTTGCGGGCACGCTGACGCTGTCGGCGCAGACACTGGCAGCCGTCGTGCGCGATATCGCTGCCAGCCTCGCCCGGGCGGGATTTCGTCGGTTGGTGCTGCTCAACAGTCACGGCGGAAATCCGCCGGTGCTCGACTACATCGCCCGCGACGTCCACGAAGAGACAGGGATGATGCTGTTCAGCATCATGATCTCGCGCATGGGCATTACCGAGGACGTCAAAAACGCCGAGGAGTTTGCCTGGGGCATCCACGCCGGCGAAGGCGAAACGTCGTGGGTGCTGGCCATCGCACCGGAGCTGGTGCACATGGAGCGCACCGCCGATCTGGGCGAGTACCCGCGTATGCCGAACGGCGTGCAGCACCTGGCGATTCGTGGCCCCGTCGCCTTCTCATGGCTCACTGCCGAGCTCAATCCGGCCGGCGTACTGGGCGATCCGCGCGGGGCAACAGCCGAGCAGGGCGAGGCCTATCTGCGACCGACCGTCGAAAAGCTGGCCGGTGTGCTCGAAGAGATAGCGTCGTTCGAGATGCCGAAGGTTGAGGCGCCGGTGGCGGTTCGGTGACTCCGGTCGACCTCGTCATCACGGGCGCGCAGGTGGTGACGGGCCGGCCCGACGGGCTGGTGCATGAGGCATCGATCGCCATCAGGGGCGAGCACATCGTTGCCATCGGCGATGCAGTGCCGGCCGCTCGCGTCATCGATGCCTCGGGCCAGATCGTGTTTGCCGGCCTGGTTGACACGCACACCCACCTGTACCAGACGCTGCTCAAAGGACTTGGCGACGACCTGCCGCTGATGGAGTGGCTGGACGCGTGCACACTGCCGAGCATCCCGCACCTGACGCCGCGCATGTGCTACGTGGCCGCCGCGCTGGGCTGCATCGAGTCGCTGCGCTCGGGCTGCACGACCGTCTTCGACTACATGGTCGACCACGCGGATACCGAGATCTACGACGCGATCTTGCAAGCGTTCGACGACGTCGGGATCCAGGGCGTGCTGGGCCGCGGGCTGCGCGATCGCCTGCCGGAAAACGTGCCCATGGCGCTGCCATCGATCGCAGATCAGCTCGCAGACTGCGCGCGATTGCTGGGTGCCTACGGCGAGCAGCGGGTGTGGCTCGCGCCAGGCGCCACGTGGGCACTCGAGGCCGACAGCCTGCAGGCCATCCGACGCCTGGCCGACGAGCGTGGCGCGCGGATGTCGTTGCATACCGACGAGGTGCTGTACGACAGTGATGAGAGCTTGCGTCGGTTCGGCATGCGCACCGTGCCGTTCCTGGAGAGCATCGGTTTTCTTGGGCCGGACGTGCTGCACGCGCACTGCGTCCAGCTGACCGAGGACGATTGCCAGATCCTCGCTCGCCATGGCGGCTGCGTTTCGTACAACCCGGTCAGCAACATGTACCTGGGCAGTGGGGTGCCACCCATTCCGCGCTTACTCGATCTCGGCGTCACCGTCGGGCTCGGTGCCGACGGCGCGGCGAGCAACAACAGCCAGGACATGCTCGAGGCCCTCAAGGTCGGTGCGTTGCTGCCCAAGGTGGCAGCGCGCGATCCGGCCATTTTCACGGCCAGTGATGCGCTGCGAATCGCTACCTCCGGGGGCGCCGCGGCGATGGGCCGCGCGGACTTCGGTACGCTGGAAGTCGGCAAACGGGCCGACCTGTTCATCTTCGATCCGCGGCACGCCAAGTCGATTCCGGTGCACGATCCGGTGTCGACGCTGGTCTATGCGAGCGGTGAGGTCAACGTGCGGACCGTGGTCGTGGGCGGACGGGTCGTGCTCGACGATTTTCGGATCGTGGGCGTCGACGAGACGGCGATTCTGGCCGAGGCACAGGCCGCGGCCGACGAGCTGGCGCAGCTGGCGGGTACGCGTGCGCGGCTCGAGGGTCGCTGGGCGCGTGGGCGCACGGCCGCCATAGCACTGGCCTGACCTATGCCTCCTCCTGAATGGACCAACCCACCCGGGCTGTACGCGCCCATCCCGCACTACTCGCAGGTCGCGCGTGCCGGCAATACGCTGTACATCTCGGGCCAACTGGGCGTCGACGAACACGGCGAGCTGGTCGGCATTGGCGACGCGCGGGCACAGGCGCGTCAAGCCTGGCGCAATTTGATCGCCATTCTGGCGCACTATGGGGCAGCGCCGCGCCAGCTGGTCAAGACCAACACGTACATCACGCACATTGCCTATCGACCGTTGGTCGGCGAGGCGCGCGACGAGGTGTTCCCTGCGCCGCCGTATCCGCCCAGCACACTGGTCGTGGTCAGTAGTCTGGCCGAGCCGGAGTTCCTTGTAGAAATCGAAGGCGTCGCCGTTCTCGACTGACCAGTGCGCGGCACGTGCTGTGCACCCCCGTGCCCTGCCAATGCGTGTCGTTCGTGCTGTAAGCGTGGCCATTCTCGCCGCTGTGTGCGCGTGTACGCCGCCGCGCATGAGTGCGGCCGCGACTCCGACCGCGAGACCGTCGACGACGGTACGTGCGGTGCCGAACACCGCGGTGGGAACCCTCGACGGGATCGTGGCCAGCTTGCAACCCGATGCGTCAGCCGACTACGGCCTGGTGGTCGAGGATCTTGGCTCGGGCGAGCGGGTGGCTTTGAATGAGAGTCGGGTGTTCCGGTCGGGCAGCGTCTACAAGTTGGCGTTGGCCTGGCTGGTGCTGCGGCAGGTCGATCGCAGTCAGATCAGGCTCGATCAGCCGCTGGAAATCGTCGACGATGACGCTATCGAGGGCGAACCCGAGGGTGGCATCGCGCCAGGCGAGACACCAAGCGTGGGCGAGGCGCTCGATTCAATGTTCTCGGTCAGCAGCAATGCAGCGGCGCACGCGCTGCTGCGCCTCGTCGGGCGTTCGCAGTTCAACCAGGCGATGGACGGTCTCGGCTTGACCCAGACACGCGTGCCCGAGGAGCCCGACGCTGGTGAGGCGGTCACCACGGCTGACGACCTCGCGCGTCTGTTGCGACTGATCGCGACAGAACAGGGACTCAGTGGCTCGACGCAGAGAGAGCTGCGGCGTTTGTTGGCGGCTGGCGGCGCGCCCGACGCGCTGCGCGAAACCCTCGACGATGACGTGCGCGTGCTGGACAAGACCGGCAATCTCGAAGACGCGAGCAACGTCGGTGCGCTACTGCTCACCCCGCGCAGCACGGTTGTCCTGGTTGTGCTCGACCAGGGGGTCGACCCCGGCGATGCCCGAGCGGTCATCAGCCAGCTCGGCCAGGCCGCGCTGCAGACCCTCTTGTCATTCTGAGCTTGCGAAGAATCCGCTTGCTGGGGCGGTATCGGCAAGCGGATCCTTCGGGTCGCGGGCTCCCCTCAGGATGACATAGGGCGGGCGTCACCAGTTCGGCGTGGCGTCGAGGGACGGCGTGGGTAAAGCGACCTCGGGTGGGTGGATGACGTACACCGTGCCACCGGAGCCGCGTTGCCACACGCGTTCGAACTGTGCGCGATCGTAGACGCGACGAACGGTGCCATTAGTCCACGCGGCGGGATCGTTGACAATCGGGTTGCCGGCGCCGTCGAAGCCGACGATGACGACCAGGTGGCCGTTGGTGCCGCCGTCGAACAGGAAGCCCTCCAGCTCGCGCGGCTGCGATGCGATCGACGCCACGAGTGGAATACCCGCGCGAATGAATTGCTCGGCCTCATTCAGCGAACGCAGCTGGGTAACGAAGGCGTCGAGCCCGAACTGGGCGGCGTAGGCCGTATTGAATGGCCAGTTGCCAGTGCCGCGATACGCCGAGTCGTAGGCCGAACGCGCGGCGTGGATGACCGACGGATCGGCATACGCCGGATTGACCCACGCCAGGTCGTCGACCGCGGGGCCGCGGCCCCAATATTCGACGACCATCTCGCTCGAGGTGGGGCTGCACCAGGCCTCGCCGCCGCCACCGTATTGCGGGTACTGGCGCGCGTGGACCTCCTGAGAGTAGCTCGGCACGGGCAGCTCGACTGCCTCGGCTCCGCGCGGCAGTGACGTTGGTGCTTCAGGGGAAAAGCGTGTGTTGGAAACCTGGGCGCCGATCATGCGCACACTCGGGCCTCCCGCGTCGTCGCTGCCGCGCTCGAGCGTCAGCCGCAAGACATAGGACGTGAACGGCTCGCCGCGCGCAAACAGCGTGTCGGTGTCGATGCGCCCCAGGTCATCGGACTGGCCGCGGACAGACGTGCGCTGCACCGCATCGTCAGCGCGTGCCCAGATGGCGAGTGTGTACCAGTCGGTGGTGATTCCGGAGGCGGTCGTCGCCTGGACGTCGACACGGATGTGGCTAGCCGCGGGGGTGTCGGCGTTCCACGAAGCGACGAGGCGGGTGAAGCCGAAGCCGGGCTCGACGGGCAGGGATGTCCACTGACCGCCGGCGCGATCGGCAGACAGCGTCAGCCGACCAGCATCCAGGGTGGTGCCGTCAGCAGTGCCACTGGCCAGATCAAGGCGCGTGAAGAGGATGGGTGCGGGTCCGTCGGCGAGGGTAGCGGACGCTGGCAACGCCAGGGCAACAATGACGAGTAGCGCGGCCAGCAGAGACGTATGCCCCGCGTTCATGGTACGAGTGCAGACGTTCCGGCAAGCGGGGTCATTGGCGAAGTCTAGCCACCCTGGAACCCGGGCAGCGGCAAAAAGTACCAGCGCGCCGCGCAGCCCTGACCGCTGGCGGTGGCGATCGTCCAACACTGGGTCGACTGGCCCCAGATCTGCCGATCGGGCGCCTGCAGCTCCGCCAGGGCACGAGCCAGCTCCGCGCGCAGCCGCGTCGCGTAGTCCGGCGCATCGATTGCGGGCTGAACCCGAGCTGCCATCGGCCTGCCCACCCAGCGCCAGGTCCACGCCTCAGGCTGCTCCGACGTCGTCGCCTCGGGCAAGGACGGCACGAAACCGTATTCCCAGGCGTGCTGACCCAGCCAGCTCGCCGATTGTGCGGAACCGTCGAGCGTCACTACGGTGCCCAACCAATGCTGTAGTCCGGTCGGTGACTCGTCCTTGACCTTGAGATCGGCCATACGCGTGGCCTGGGTGACCTGGCACGGCTCCAGCCACGACACTGGTACTGCTTTGTCAGCTTCAGCCTGCGTCGGCCGGAGAAAGCCAGAGCGCACGGAGAACGAAGCGCCGGCGGCCTGCGCGGCCCGCTGCAGCGCGATCAGGTCAGGCACGGCTTCCGGCCGCAGGCGGGTGGCGCTGCCGTCGGCTATCTCGAGGCCCAGGTCAGCGAGACGAACGGTTTCGGTGCGCGGATCGGCCAGGATGGCCATCCGCTGTTGGGCGTCGGCGAGGCGGAACACCTCGCGCGCCAGGCGCGGTGGCAAGCCGAGATAGAGCTGGGGTCCACCTGGTTCGAATGCCGCGTACGTCGCCCACGAGAGGTCGACGATCGTCGCGCGCGCCTCGGCCTCGTCGGGTGCGTCCTGCACCAGCGTGGCAAGCACATACGGGCCGGAGGGCGCAAAGACGATCGCTACGTCGTGGCGCAGTCCGGGCAGCTCACCCGTTTTGTGCGCCACGCGCACATTCATCGGCAGCGGCACCGGGATGCGGTCGTTCTGCTCTTGATTGCTCAACAGCTCGAGCATGCGCTCGCTGGCCGACGGACTGACCGCCTCGCCGCGTCCAATCGCCGCGAGCAGCAGCGCCATGTCGCGTGGCGTCGTGACCGCGGCGTCGGCCGTGAGCGAGCTTTGGCGTAGCCCGAGCGCACGCATCTGGGCATTGATCGCGCCGAAACCGAGCCGTTCCTCGAGTACGTCGGCAGCCGAATTGCCGCTCATCTCGACCATCGTCCTTAGTGCACAGTCGACCGTCACGCGCGTGCCGGTCAGAAAGTCTGAGTACGGATCGGCGGCGACCAGTGCTGGGCTGATAGTCAGCACTTGCTGAGGATCGAGACTCCCAGACTCGATGGCGGCCATCGCCGTCGACAGGATGAACAGCTTGTACAAGCTGGCAGTGCGGAACGGTCGATCGCCGTTGACGTCAAATGTCGCCGAGCCGTCGAGGCGGCTGACGACGACGCCGATGGTGCCCTGGTGCTTAGCAATTGCCTCTCGGATGGCATCGGGCAGCGCGGGCCGGGGTCCCGTGGCCGCTAGCCCGCCCGAAGTGGGGGTCGGCTCGAGAGTCGGTACGGCAGTCGCCTGTACCTTCGGTACGCCCAGGGGCGCGGGTGTTGCCGTGGGCGCGACGTCCGTTGGACGCGCCGTTGGTACGAGTGTCGCTGTGGATATTGCAGTGGCGGGCGTTGCTGCAGGTGGCACACTGGTTGCCGTCGGTACCGCTGGTGCCGCGGGTGCGCAGCCAGACAGCAGCATGAGTCCACACACGACGAGCCGCCGCACGGCGTTGCTGCTGATCACGGGCGGTGCCGCCGGGCTGGCCGCGGCATGCGTGGCAGCGCCTGTGGCCACACCCACTGTCGTGCCGACGGCAACTTCTGCACCACCGGCTCCGACGGCAACGAGCGTGCCAACTCCCGCTCCGCCGTCGCCGACTGCACTTCCGACAGCCTTGCCCGTGGACGTACCGAAGGTACAGGCGACGGCCGTGCCTACGCCGTCACCGGTGCCGTTACCAACGCCAACACCAACCGTGGTCACGCCGCCGGCTTTGGCAACGGCCATCGAGACCGCGCTGCAGCGCGGCATCGATCGCGGCGTCACGCCGGGTGGCGTGGTCGTGATTCGCCACCGCGGAAGCGACATCATGCGGGCGGCCTATGGCGACAGCTATGTCTTTGCGGCCAAGGGAAAGCCAGCGCCCGAACCGATTGCCGCCACGCCCGAGACGCTGTATGACTTCGCGTCGCTGACCAAGCTGTTCACGGCCACGTGCTTGATGCGCCTGGTCGAGCAGGGCCGAGTCGGTCTGGACGACCGTGTGATCCAGCATCTGCCGCCGTTCGGCGCGGGTGGCAAAGAAGCAGTCACGGTCCGCCAGTTACTGACGCACACCAGCGGTCTGCCGGCGCTGGTCCCCCTGTGGAACGCGGCGCCTACGCCTGAATTGAGATTGCAGCGGGCACTGGAGGCGAAGCTGTCCGATCCACCTGGCGCAGTCTTTCGCTACAGCGACCTCGGGTTCATGGCGCTCGGCAGCCTGGTGGAAAAGGTGGGCGGCATGCGCCTCGATCGCGCGGTGCGCAGCTGGGTCACTGAGCCGCTCGGGCTGGATTCGATCGGGTTCTTGCCGGCCGCCGCGCTCCAGCCGCGCATTGCCGCGACTGAGGACCAGGCAGATCCGCCGCGTGGCTTGATCTGGGGCGAAGTGCACGATCCCAGCGCGTGGTCGCTCGGCGGCGTGGCCGGCCATGCCGGGCTGTTCGGCAGCGCGCGTGACCTCGCTCGCTTCGGTCAGGTCTTTCTCGACGGCGGCGCCGGCCTGTTGCGCACCGAAACCGTGGCGGACATGACGCGCAATCAGATTGGCCGGCTGGGCGGCCGCGGGCTGGGTTGGGAGCTCAACGAGAGTTTTTACATGGGTCGGTTGGCGAGCCCGGCGACGTTTGGCCACACGGGCTTCACAGGCACGTCGCTGGTCATCGCACCTGAACACGAGCTGGTCGTGGTGCTGCTGACCAATCGGGTGCATCCGAGCGTGGATGGTCCGAGCCTCAACCCAACGCGCCAGGCGGTCTCTGATGCGGCGCTGGCGGCAGCGCGTGCCGCGCCGGCTGCCCAGAAACCTGGTGCTGGTCCGGTCGTTGTAGCCACGGTAAGCGACACGCTGCCCGGCATCGACGTCCTGATGCGCGAGCAGACCGACGTACTGCATGGCAAGCGCGTCGGGTTGATCACTAACCCGACCGGGCGCGACCGGCAGGGGCGTAGCACGATCGACGTGCTGGCCGAGGAGCGCGCCTGGCAGCTCGTGGCGCTGTTCAGTCCGGAGCACGGCATCCGCGGCGACGCTGACGCTGGCGCAGCTGTCGACTCCGGCATTGACCCGAGGACGGGCTTGCCTGTGTACAGCCTGTATGGCCAGACCACGCGGCCGACGGCCGCCATGCTGCGTGGTCTGGACGTGCTGGTCTACGACATCCAGGACGTTGGCGCGCGGGTCTACACGTACACGTCCACATTGCTCGAGGCGATGCGCGCGGGCGCCGAGCTCGGCGTGGCCGTTGTGATCCTGGACCGGCCCAATCCGATCGGCGGCGCTGAGGTCGAGGGCACGGTCCTCGACCCACGCTTCGTGTCCTTCGTTGGGCCGGCACCGATCGCCATGCGCTACGGCATGACCATCGGCGAGCTTGGCCGCTACTTCAACGCTGAGCTAGCTGTGGGCGCGGATCTGAAGGTAGTGACACTGCTGAATTGGCGGCGCGAACAGTGGTTCGACCAGACCGGCCTCGAGTGGGTCAACCCGTCACCCAATCTGCGCTCGCTGTCCGCGGCGACGGTCTATCCCGGCACGGTGCTGTTCGAAGGCACGGACCTATCTGAGGGCCGCGGCACCGATCGTCCCTTCGAGTGGATCGGCTCGCCGTCGATCGACGGTGCCGCGTGGGCCAGCCGTCTGAACGCCGCCGGCCTGCCTGGTGTCCACTTCGAGCCCGCTTCGCGCGCACCGTCTACGTCAAAACACGCCGGCGCGCCGTGCCAGGGCGTGCTGATCGAAATCACCGACCGCACGCTCGTGCCGCCAATGGCCATGGCCGTAACCATGCTCTCGACCGTGGCCCGCCAGTTCGACGCGTCGCTGTTCGACCGCCTGGCCGGCACCGATCGCCTGCGCCTGGCCCTCCAGGCGGGCACCCCACCATCCGAGATCGCCGCCGCCTGGCAGCCCGACCTGAATGCGTTCAAAGCGGCCCGCGCGAAGTACCTGCTCTACTAGCGCTCTGAGAAGAGCACCCCGCCCTTAGCCTTATCCGTGCGCGGGTTCTCGTGGATGATGACCGTGACCGCGTCCTTATCCACCTTGCAGTTGCGGACCACGGCGTCCGTGATGTCCTTGACCAGCGCTCGCTTCTCGTCCAGGGTTCGACCCTGGGCCATTTCGATGATCACTTCGGGCATACGCGGCCATTATGCCTACACTAGTTGGCAGCCGCATGCTGGCGTACGCGCTGGACTGGCTCAACCTGCTCGTACGGTGGCTGCATTTCACGGCCGGCGTGGCCTGGATCGGCACCTCGTTCTACTACATCGCTCTCGACTACCACCTCCTGCCCAAGACCGACGACCCCGACCCTGACGTAGCAGGTGAGGTATGGGAGATCCACGGTGGCGGCTTCTACCGTGTCGAGAAGTACAAAATCGCGCCGCGCACCCTGCCGAGTCCGCTGCACTGGTTCAAGTGGGAGGCATATACCACATGGCTGAGCGGGTTCGCGCTGCTCGTCGTGCTGTACTACGCCAACGCCAGCACGTACCTGGTCGATCGCACCGTCGCCGACATCAGCCCGCTGGCCGCGGTGGGCATCAGTATCGGGCTGCTGATCGTCGGCTGGCTGGTGTACGACGGTCTGTCGAGGTGGCTCGAGGGTCGCGAGGCGTGGCTGGCCGTGGCAGTGGCAGTGGTGATCGCGCTGACCGCGTTTGGGGTCAGCCACTTGCTCAGCTCAAGGGCGAGCTACATCCAGGTCGGCGCGATGATCGGCACGTGGATGGCCGCCAACGTGCGCTTCGTGATCATTCCTGGCCAGCAAGAGCTTGTCGCGGCCAAGCTGGCTGGGCGCCCGCCTGATCCCATGCACGGCCTGCGGGGGAAGCAGCGTTCGGTCCACAACAACTACTTCACCCTGCCGGTCCTGTTCGCGATGATCAGCAACCACTTTCCGTTCACCTACGGCCATCCGCAGGGTTGGCTGGTGTTGCTGGCGCTGATGGCGCTCAGTGCGTGGTTCAGGCACTTTTTCAACCTGCGCCATCAGGGGCGGGTCGTGTGGGCGATCCCGGCCTCGGCGGCTGTGGGCGTGGTCGTGCTTGCGATCGCCATCGCGCCACGTGCCTCGGCGCCAGCGCAACCCGTGACCTTCAGCCAGGCACAAGCGGTGATCAGCCTCAGGTGCGTGCCGTGCCATTCGGCGACGCCTACCCAAGCTGGCTTCTCGGCGGCACCCAATGGGGTGATGTTCGACCAGCCCGAGGTGATTACCGGCCGAGCGGCGCAGATTTATCAGCGCGCCGTGGTGGCCCGGGACATGCCGCTGGGCAATCTGACGGGCATGACCCAAGAGGAGCGCGCCCAGCTCGGCGCGTGGTTCGAGCAGGGCGCACCCGGGCCGTAACGCGCGCTACGCGGGAGCCGCTTCGGAGGGCCGGACAAAGCCCATTTCGGTACCGAACATCCAGATGTCGAGGTCGGGTACTGCGATGCCGCGCGCGCCCAGGATGGTCAGTACCTGGGTGCGGTGGTCGTCCGCGTGGTGGATCGATTGCGCCATCGGCGCCACGGCCTCCATACTGCCGCGCGGGCCGGTGAGCTCCCTGGCCGGCAACGCCTGGTCCTGGAACAGCTGCTCCCAGCGTTTGGCATGTGTTCGGAACCGCTCGGCCCGGGCGCCCAGGCCGGTCTCGGGCGGCAACGGCGGGATGTCCTCGCCGGTGACCCGCCGCAAGTAGCCAGCGTCCGATTCCAGCAGGTGGCGAAGTGTCTCGCGCACCGAGCCGTACGTACCCGGCACCGTCGCATCGAGGTGCTCCGGTGCCAGGCGCTGGCAGAACTCGATCAGTTGCAGCGTAGCCCAGGTCTTGTGGCGCAGCAGCTCCGGCAGTACTGACGACGTCATACCTCAGCGGTTCTAACGCGGAATGCGGTCAGCCCGTGTCCTGGTTGGTGTCACAACCTTCAGGCGCCGGAGTGCCACAGGTCGGATCGACAGCCGGGCCGATCGTAGCGATGGAACTCGCCGCGCGTATTGATGGCGATGCGCACCGTCAGCTCCGAGCCGACGGGCTCGAGGTGGTGGTTGTGCAGTTTGGGGCACAGCACGAAGTCGCCGGCCTTGGCGCGCACCGGCTCCACTTGACCCTCGATGTGCCAGTTGATTTCGCCACGCATCACGATCCACCACTCGTCGTGCTCGTGGTAGTGGGTATCGTTGGGCGTGCCCGGTGGGTGGACGATGACGAAGGCCTGGATGTCGTCAGTCATAACGAGCACCTCGGCGTATGCCTTGTCGGCAGGGTGGCTGGCGATGATTTCGTCCAGCCGAGCGTGCAGCTTGCCAGTGTCCAGGATGGGTAGTTGAACAGCCACGGCGACCTCCCTATGGGTCGCATCGTACTCGCGGACAACCTGGCAGTGCTGGCCAAGACGCCGAGCGAAAGCATCGACCTGATCTACGTCGATCCACCGTTCAACACCGGTCGCCGCCAGACGCTCGAGCGCGTGCGCACCATTCGCGACGAGGCAGGTGGCGATCGGGTCGGCTTTCAAGGTCGACGCTACCGCACCATCAAGCTCGGCGAATCAAGTTACCTCGACGTGCACGACGATTACCTGGAGTTCCTCGAGCCCCGCCTGCGCGAGTTCCACCGTGTGCTCAAGCGCACGGGCTCGCTGTACCTGCATGTCGACTACCGCGAGGTGCACTACTGCAAAGTGCTGCTCGACGCGGTCTTTGGTCGCGCGTGCTTTCTCAACGAGATCATCTGGGCCTATGACTACGGCGGCCGCGCCCGCCGCCGCTGGCCAACCAAGCACGACAACATCCTGCTGTACGTCAAAGACCCACGGAAGTACTACTTCGACGCCGACGCGGCCGACCGCATCCCGTACATGGCCCCCGCCCTGGTCGGGCCGGCGAAGACTGCCCTGGGCAAGCGGGTAACCGACTGCTGGTGGCACACGATCGTGCCGCCGGGGGGCAAAGAGCGCACTGGGTATCCAACGCAGAAGCCGCTAGGCATTTTGCGGCGTGTTGTGCGTACGTCATCGCCACCGGGTGGGCTGGTGGCCGACTTCTTCGCGGGCAGCGGCACCACGGGCATTGCCGCCCTCGAGGCGGGGCGCCACTGCGTACTGGTGGACCAGAGCGCGGAGGCGGTGGCCGTTATGCGAAGGCGATTCGCGGGTTATCCGCGCGTCGAGTTCGAGCCGTTGGGTGAATGAACGGCAGCAAGTGCGGCGTTACTCGGTCGTGGCGTCGGCGGGCGGTTCGACCTCGTTGCCGGACCAGCGCAGCAGCTTGTCCTCGCTGAGCGCCCAGTGGTCCCAACCGTTAGTGAAGACAGCTGCGTTCAAGCGCCGACGGTAATAGGCCAGGCCGGTCGTCGTTTGCTGCTGGGTGTTGCCGTCGGCGTCGACGGCGTGCTCGCAATCCTTCGGGTCGCCCATTTCGGCGCCGATGCGCGACTTGAGGTTGGCCAGCGAGCCCAGAAAGCGCGGTCTTCCTGAATCACACAGTGACTGGAGCGCGGTCGCCCGCGGGACACTCGAAATTGGTGTGGACGTCGGCGTGAGCGGCTGCTGCTGCAGCGTTGGCGCCGGCTGGTCGAGGCCGAGCCAGGGCAGCGGTTGCTGAAATCCGAACCAGGCCGCGATCAGGCCGAGCGCAAGTAGAAGCGGCAGGAAATCCAGTAGTCGATCGCGCATTGCCCGGGGCCAGGCGAGGATGCGCGAACCCGCTATCGACAGTCAAGTGCCGCGCCAACTCTTAACGCCCAGGCGTCAGACTTCGGCGAGCAGGCCGGCGACCAGGGCGGCTCGGCGGGGCAGGCTGTCGGTGAGCACGTGCTCATGCGCCGCGTGGGCGCCTTCGCCTTCGGCGCCCAGGCCATCCAGCGTTGGGACGCCGATGGCGGCCGTGAAGTTGCCGTCGCTGCCGCCGCCGGTGCTGCCCTCTTCCAAGGGCACGTCCATCGAGGCGGCGATCTCGTGCGCTCGGGCGAAGAGCTCAGCCATTGCTGGCGAGCGTTCCATGGGCGGGCGATTCAGGCCACCCGTGATGTAGAGCCGCGCACCAGGCAGGGACGGCGTCAGCCCGCGAATGGCGGCATCGATGCGGGTGGCTTCGTCGAGCGTGGTTACACGGACGTCGACATGGGCCTCGGCGGTAGCGGCGACGACGTTGGGCCGAGTGCCACCCTGGACCACGCCCACGTTGACAGTGGTGCCGACGGCATAGTCGTTCAGGGCATGCAGCGCCAGCGTTTGGGCGGCAAGCTCGTGCGTAGCGCTGATGCCTTTCTGCGGCTCGACGCCGGCGTGCGCGGCACGGCCCTCGATGCGCACGAAGTAGTCGCCGGTGCCTTTACGGGCGGTCTTCAACGTGCCGCCGGGCAGTGGTGATTCCAGCACATACGCCACGGCCGCGCCTCGCGCAGTGTCCTCGATCAAGGCGCGCGAGGTTGGGCTGCCAACCTCCTCGTCGCACGTGAATAGCACGTGCAGCGGCCGCGCTAGCCGCTCCCGTACCGCCCGCAGCGCGAAGTACAGGACGACGATGCCGGCCTTCATGTCGAAGCAGCCGGGACCACGGGCGACGCCCTTGGCGTCGACGCTGAACGGAATACTGGCCAGGGTGCCCAGCGGCCACACGGTGTCGTAATGGCATAGGGCCACCGCGTGGGTCGATGCCGAGCCGTCCACCCGCAGGAGTAGGTGAGTGCCGCGTTCAGCGCCGATCGCCTCCACGGGGCCGAACTCTGCGAATAGCTCCTGCACTGTGGCGGCGAACTGGTCGAGGCCCGGACGATGATCGCTGGGCGATTCGATCTCGACCAGGCGCTGCAAGAGCGCAACCATCTCGGCGCGGCGCGGTTCGAGATCGTCGCGCACGCTGGCCGCAAGTGTCATGCGGGTACAGCAGCGCGGTCAGCCTCGAGCACCAGCGAGCGCAATGTGCGCGCCTGGATGCGCTCGAGATTGGCATCGAAGCCCAGCCCAGGTCGGTCCCACGGCACATCGATGGCGCCTTCGTGGGCGCGAATCGGTGGATCGACGAGGTCTTCCTTGTATGCGCGATCCGAGGCCGAAACGTCGCCCGGCAATGTGAACCCGGGCAGGCTGCAGATCGCCACGTTGGCCGCGCGACCAATGCCGAACTCGTGCATGCCGCCACACCACACCGGAATACCGCGCGCGGCGCACAGATCGTGGACGCGTTTGGCTTCGCTCAGCCCACCCAGCCGACTGACCTTGATATTGATGATCCGGCAGCTGCCCAGGTCGAGCGCCTTGCGCGCATCTTCGACCGAGTGGATGCTCTCGTCTAGACAGATCGGCGTTTTCAGCTGCGCCTGCAGTTTGGCGTGGTCGACGATGTCGTCGTCGTCGAGCGGCTGCTCGATCATCATCAGCTCGAGCTCGTCGAGCGCTTGCAGCGCGCGCACGTGCTCTGGGTTCTCGAGCCGATAGGCAGAATTGGCGTCGGCCATCAGCGGCAGCTTCGGCCACTTATCACGAACCGCACGCAGAAACACCAGGTCGCGGCCCGGGCCGATCTTCATTTTGATGCGCCGGTAGCCCTGGTTCACGAAGCGCTCGACCTGCTCGAGGATGCCCTCGACGGTCGGCTCGATGCCCAGACTCACGCCCGAGTGGATCTCCTGGCGCGTGCCACCCAGCGCGCGGGCGATCGGCTCACCACGCGCGCGGGTGAAGAGGTCCCAGCAGGCGATCTCCAGGCCGGCCTTGGCGAAGCGATTGCCGCGCACCTTGGTCCACGTTGCCGCCGCGCGATCGGGATGGTCCCAGGCCACGCCCAGCACGCCCGGGATCAGGAAGTCGCGCAACAGGTGCCATGAAATTTCAATGGTCTCGGAGCAGTAGTACGGGTCCGACGGGCTGGCACACTCGCCCCACCCTTCGGCGCCATGCTGATCGATCGCCCGAATCAGGATGTGCTCGAGGTGGTCCTTGGTGTGGCTGGACGTGGTGAATGGGCGGATCAGCGGCAGCCGCACCAGATAGAGCTCGACGGTGCGCAGCGTGTGGCTCATGCCCGACGGTGTAGCAGAAAGCGCGGTCGGTGGGGATCGGCACGTGAAAAACCGACCGCGACGAAGCCGGCGGCAAACGCCTGCTGAAAGGCCGAGCGCACATGGTGCTGCCAGGCCTGGGCCACTTCGGGCGTGCGTTTGACGCTGGCCAGGTCGGCTGGGATCTCGATCCGTGTGTGGTCGCCCGTGGGTGGCTGGCAGCCAATCGGCACCAGGTCTGCGCCTACCTCGACCAGGTCGGGTGCGTCGGGCCACGGCTCGCGCACGGGCTGGGGCTCGCCGCTGGTGGACCACTCGGCGAACAGGCGATCCGTGGCCAGCCCGGCGTTGAGCGCATCAGTGCGCGAGCCGTACAGGTCGACCTCATATACGCGACAGATTGCGCCCAGCACACCCAGGTTGAAGCTGGCGTTGCTGGCCTGAGGGGGTCGAAGGCCCACACCACGGCATCCAGATCCAGCGCTTTGGCCCGGCTGCGTTGCTCGAGCTTCAGGAGTCGGCCGATGCCCTGGCCCTGGGCGACGGGGTCGACCGCGGCCAACTGTGAATACAACACCAGGCGATCGCGCAGTCGGCCCAAGAAGGCGAAGGTGAAGCCGACGAGCGCGTTATCGGCATTGAACGCGCCGAGCACCAGGCCGCCGACTTTCTGGGCCGCCGCCATCGTCGCGACGGGCACGACGTAGCCGTCCTCGGTGATGCCCCAGGTGCGGCGCTGCAGCGCCTGGCACGCCCGCAGCTCGGCCGGGCCGTGGATGTCGCGGACCAGGATCGCGTCAGACACCGATCAGATTGAACAGCAGCGCGTGGGCGTCACGCGGGCGGAGAGGCAACCTGGCCGTACACTTTAGGTGCCATGGTCTTCGGCGCCAGTGTGTCGAAGTGGCTGGCGCTGGCTGCGCTGCTGGCCTTGCTGTGGGTCGCGCGGGGGGTGCTACCGCCGTTCATTGTGGCGGGCATCCTGGCGTACATCTTGAGCCCGCTCGTGGACCAGCTGGCAGTCAGGTTCAAGATACGAAGAGTCTTCGTCGCCGTAGCCGTCTTCGCGGCGGTGGTCGTGGTTGTGGGCGGGCTCGTGTGGTTACTGGGAGCACGCCTGACGGGTGAGATCCGTGCCCTGGCGAGAGAAGGTCCGAGCATCGTCGAGACCGTGATCAGCCACGCCACGGGCGGGCAGGAGATCGACCTGCTGGGTCAAACACTCACCTCGCGCGAGCTCGGCCGACGCATCGAGGTCGCGATCAGAGAAGAAGTCGGTAGTCCAAGCCAGGCCATCCAAGCAGTGCGCATCGGCTTCGAGCTGACGCTCGGCGTCCTGCTGGTGCTGCTGTCGCTGCTCTATATGCTCGTGGACGGCGGGCGCTTCTGGCACTACCTGATGCGCTTCGTGCCACCCGAGCACCGCGACCATGTCGAGGCGGTCTCGGACAAGATTCACAAGGTCCTCGCACGCTATCTCAGAGGCCAGCTGTTCCTGATCGCGCTCATGTCGGCGATCACGTTCGTCGTCCTGGAGTGGTTCTTCAAGCTGCCCTACGCGCTGTGGATCGGCATCCTGACGGGCTTCCTGGAGGTCATCCCGCTAATCGGTCCGATCACGGCAGCCGCCGTGGCGTGCCTGGTCGGCTTCGAGCAAGGCGGCGCGACGGAAGCCGCGGCGCTCGGCGTGACCTATCTGATCCTCCGCCAGGCCGAGGACCAGCTGGTGATGCCGATCGTGGTCGGCCGC
>DASXRR010000261.1:0-4978 GCA_036506475.1 Chloroflexota bacterium | reverse complement strand
ACATCGCGGGTGGCGGGCTGGGCCTGTTCGTACTGCCGCCCGAAGTCAACGTCGTGATCGCCGAGGGCCACGGCAGCCACGTGACCGACGTCAACGGTCGCGACTTCGTCGATTACCACCTCGGTTCGGGACCTGCCTTGTTGGGTCACGCGCATCCGGACGTCGTGGCTGCCGTCGAACGTCAGCTGCCCAAAGGCTCGACTTACTACTTCTTGAACGAACCGGCCATCAAGCTGGCCGAGCGCATCGTCCAGAGCTGCCCGTGCGCCGAACAGGTCCACTTCACCGGCTCGGGCACCGAAGCCACCTTCTTCGCGCTGCGCATCGCCCGCGGCATGACCGGCCGAGACAAAGTGCTCAAGTTCGAGGGCGGCTGGCATGGCATGCACGATTACGGCTTGTGGGGCACTGTGCCGTCGCAGCCCAGTGACTACCCGAGCGCCAACCGCGACTCGATGGGTATTCCCGAGGCGCTGCGCGGTCAGGTCCTGGTGGCGCCGTTCAACGACGCTGAACGTGCCGTGCGCATCATCGAGGAAAATGCCGCCGATCTCGCCGCGGTCATCGTGGAGCCGCTCGAGCGCGTGCTGGTGCCCGTGCCGGGCTTCCTGCAAGCCGTACGCGAGGTGACCAAAAAGCACGGTATCGTGCTGATCTTCGACGAGGTGGTCACTGGCTTCCGGATCGCCTGGGGCGGCGCTCAGGAGAAGTACGGCGTCGTGCCCGACCTGGCCACCTATGGCAAGGCCATGTCCGGTGGCTTCCCAATGGCTGCGATCGCCGGCCGCTCGGAGGTCATGGCCGGGCTCGACGCGCGGCGCAGCGAGCGCTCGCGGCTGGTCTGGGCCAGCGGCACGCTGAGCGGCAATCCAGTTTCGGCCACGGCTGGCCTGGCGGCGTTGGACGTGCTCTCACGCCCCGGCACGTATGAGCACCTGCACCACATCGGCGGGCGCTTGCGCCGTGAGATCAAAGCGCTCGGCGCACACTATGGCTTCGCTGCCCAAACCCCGGGCGAGGACGCCGTCTTTGGCGTGCGCTTCACCGAGCGCGAAGACCTGCGCAGTTGGGCCGACCTGCTCACCGCCGACACTGGTCTCGGCCTGCAATTCGCGATTGGTTTGCTCAAGCGCGGCATCCTGGTCAATCCGAACGAGAAGTTCTACATCTCGACCCAGCACTCGGACGCTGACGTCGATCGGACGCTGGAGGCCGTCGAGGCGGCATTCGCAGGGCTCGCCCAGCAGCGCACCTAGCGGCTCGCGGCCCGAATACGTCAAAGCCATGGAGTGCGTGGAGCGCGCCGAATTTTTCCCGCGTAAGTAAGGTGATCTTGGCGTCGCGCGGCGCAGGTTTGATACGGTGGCGCGCGGGATGGGTTGGCGATGGCGCCGTCTACTAGTGTGGCTGGCGAGCGCGCTGATCTCGAGCGCGTGCGGCATCCTGCCAGGTGGTCAGGCGGGGCCAACGCCTGGTCCGCCAACTACCGCGCCGGCGGCGCCGCCGGCGCCTTCACCAGCGGCCGCGAAACCGTCAGCCGCGGCGGTTGCGAGTCCGTCGGCGGTCGCCAAGCCAACGGCGACGACGAGCGCAACAGCGCTCGAGAGGGTGTGGGTTGGTAACACCGATGGCGAGGGCGTGTATCTGCGCAAAACGCCGGTCATGGCCGATCGGATCAAGGCCTACCCGGACCGCACGCCGCTGACCATCGTCGACGTCGATGTCGACGGCGACGGCCAGCAGTGGCACCACGTGAAAGCCCCCGACGGTGTCGAGGGCTACGTGCCCGTCCAGTACACGGTGACGACCGAACCGTAGAGAACACTGGCCATCCCGCCAGGGCCTCGTGACGGGCGGCCTAGGGATGTCCCAAACGTCGCGGCCGCGCTGCGGGAGAAACAGTACGGGGCGCTACAGCTAGCCGCGGTTAGCGCGGGACGCGGACAGTCAGTCGCTCGATGGCGACGTGGTTGCCGTCGCCGCCGGTGAACAGGCCGACGCCGCCGCGGCGCAGGACGGTGTCGCGCTGGCTGGCAACGGGGATGCCATTGACGACAAAGCTCAGCGTGTCGCCAATGGCCGACACGGCGAGCTCGTTGCTGGCGGTACCAGCGTTGACCGCCTCATTCGCCGTCCATGGCAGCAGGTCGAGCCAGGTGTCGCCATCGCGCAGCCAGACGCCCAGCTCTCCACGATCGCCCACCTCGAACACGTAGTAGCGGCCGTCCTGGGTGAGGCCATCGCGCTGCGCGGGCGATTGGTCGCGCACGATCAGGCCGTAGCCGCCGCCCGCTGGGCCTTCGACTTTGCGAAATGAGCCAGCGACGACGACGTCGCTCAAGTTGGTGGCACCCGGGACCGCGAGCGCGACAAACCGCCCGGCGTCGCGCGGTGTGAGATGGTAGGCACCGCCGGCGAGCCAGGACGTGCCGTTCGGCTCACTGCGCCAGGGCAGCTTGGGCGCGGCGAAGCGTTCGTCGGTCATCAGACGGAACTGGTCGGCCAGGGCGGGCGTTGGCGGTGTCGTCGGCTGCACCGATGGCGCCACGGTTGGCGCGGCCGTCGGCACGAGCGTCGGCGCAGCGACAACCGTGGGCACGACGACGACCGTCGGCCCAGCTGCAACTGGCGCGGCAATCGCGAGCGGAGCACTGGCCACGACCGGCTCAGCACGCAGGCTGCGCACGACCATGCCCAGGCCCAGGGCAACACCACCCACGACCACAACCGCAAGCGCCCGAGGCAACAAGGCCATGGGCGAAGGACGCGCTGGGGGGGGCGCAATGAGCCGCACGCGCGGTTGCGCCGACGGCGCGACTGGCGCGAGCCAGGGCGAGGCGGACCGGGCGGTCGTGCCCTCCGGCACGTGCGAGACCGCGGGCGGCAGGATGGGCCGAGCCAGCACCAGCGTTGCGGGCTGCGAGGTGTGCGGCGTCGGCTCCGGCGGTGGCGACGCTGATTGGAAGCGCGTGTCCGGCACACGCCCGGTCAGCAGGTCGAGCGCCGGGTTGCGGCGCGTCTGCGACGGCCCCTGGACGTAGACGCTGAGCTTCTCTTCTAGGAAGCGGAGACCGGGCTCACGCACCGTGGGCTTCGGCGGCACCAGTCAACGTTCCTCGCGAGCGGGTAAAACCGCGCCACAGGCGCGATGCTTCGGCCATCATGCCGCGGCGGCGGGGCTCGACGGTGGCCGACAGGTCACCCGCTGCGCGCGCGACTTCGCACGCGAGGTCGCGGTACATGTCGGCCGCCGCGGAGTGGCCCTGATAGCGCAGGATGCTCTGGCCCGCCTCGGCCGCTTCCTTGAGCGCCACATGCTGGGCGATCTCGGTGTCGAAGACCCGAACCTGGCCCTTGAGACTGTGGCGGACCGTGCTGACGACGCGCTGGGCGTGCGCCTTTTTCGGGTCGACCATAGTGAGCAGTACGCCATAGATCGCCAGGCCAGGGTTGAGCTGCTGTCGTACGGCGCCGATGGTTTCCAGGATCTGGGCCAGACCCTGGACTGCCAGGAAGTCGGCCTGGACCGGAATGACGACGCCGGTCGCGGCGCGCAGCGCGTTGATGGCCATCAGACCCAGGCTCGGCAGGCAGTCGATCAGGACGTAGTCGTAGCGGTCGAGGACCGGCGTGAGCGTATCGGTCAGCACGGCTTCGCGCTGTGGAGCCGATGCCAGCGTAATCTCGGCGGCGCTGAGCATGGCGTTGCCGGGCACCAGCTCGAGCCCGCACGGGCTGGTGACGATTGCCTCGGTGATGCTGGTCGATGCGCCCTGGACGCGGGCGATCAGCAGATCGCCGATGGCCATGCGCACGGAGTCGACGTCGAGGATGCCCGAGGCGACAGTCAGGCTGCCCTGGGGGTCGAGGTCGACCATGAGCACACGCTTGCCCATCTCGAGCAGCGCGGCGCCAAGATTGAGCGTGCTGGTCGTCTTTCCGACGCCACCCTTTTGATTGGAGACCGCGATGATCGGCACGACGGTGATCAAATTCCTCTCGGGGAGTTCTTGTGCACAGAAGAACGCACTCTGTTCCGTCCAGGTGACGGCCTTAATTGAGTAAGTTCCTCGGCACATGCGCCGAGGAATCCGACTCTTAAGCAGTTCTCAACCAAAATAAGCCGGGCTAAGATCTTGTGCAGGGCAGCCTTTTGCCGTATCACCAGCGCGGACCAATGAAGATCCTGGCGGTCGCCGATGAAGTCGATCGTCGCTTGTATGGCGGCGGGCTGCGCGAGCGCATGGCGCCGGATCTGATTGTGGGCTGTGGCGACCTGCCGGGACACTACCTGGACTACCTGGTCAGCCAGCTCGACGCGCCGCTGTACGCCATCCACGGCAACCACGACGCGCCGCCCATGACCGACGGCGCGAGCGAATTCGACGACTCAGGTGCCAGCTGGATCGGCGGCCGGGCCGTCAACGTGAAGGGTCTGCTGCTGGCCGGCTTCGACGGCTCCGTACGCTACAACCAGGGCGCCTACCAGTCCTCGCAAGCCCAGATGCGCGCCATGGTCGGTGCGCTCGTGCCGTGGTTGTGGCTCAACAAGCTCAGGTATGGGCGCTACCTGGACATCCTGGTCACCCACGCGCCGCCGCGCGGCATCCACGATCAGGCTGATCCGGCCCACGCCGGCTTCGACGCCTTCCGCTGGCTCATCGAGACCTTCCAGCCGCGCTACCACCTGCACGGCCACGTGCATGTCTACGACCGACGCAAGACGTGCGTCACCAAGGTCGGCCGCACCGAAGTCGTGAACGTCTACCCGTATCGAGAGCTCACGCTAGAGCTGCCAGAAGCAGCACTCGAGCGGGTTCACACGGCCGCCTGAACCTCGGCGAACGCGTTCAGCGCGTCTTCCCAGCTCAGGTGTGGCGCCGCTACCTCACGCCACGCGGTAAGCCGCGCGATGTAGTCGGCCGTGCGGTCACCTGGATACTCCGCGCTCAACTGACGCGAGCGGACCGTCTGCCAC
>DASXRR010000260.1:0-20155 GCA_036506475.1 Chloroflexota bacterium | reverse complement strand
CACCGAGAACGTGGAGGTAGTGGACGCCGCTGGGCTGGCGATCATGCCGGGCATCATCGACCTGCACACCCACTCGGACGTGTCGCTGGTCTCGGACCCCGGCTGCGTCAGCGCAATCGCGCAAGGCGTCACCAGCCAACTGGTCGGACTGTGCGGCTTCTCGGCGGCACCGGTTTCGGGCGGCACGCTGCGCACGATGATCGATGAAGAGCCCGTCTTCGCGTTCCCCGACGTCGAGTGGTCGTGGAGCACGATTGCCGGTTACCTGGCGGCGATCGATCGGCTCGAGCCAGCGACCAACGTGTCGACCCTGGTGGGCCACAACACCCTGCGACGGTTCGTCATGGGCGGCGCCAATGCGGCGCCAACTTCGGCACAGCTCGAGCACATGCGAACGCTGTTGCGCGAGGGACTGCGCGAGGGTGCGCGCGGGTTCTCGACCGGCTTGTCATACGCGCCCGGTCTGTTCGCCAATCTCGATGAGCTCGTTGCGTTAGCAAGCGTCGCGGCCGAGGAAGGCAAGCCGTACCACACCCACATGCGGTACGGCGCCCCGCCGGTGCGCGACGTGCTGGCAGAGGCTATCGAGATCGCCGAGCGATCGGGCGTGGAGCTGAATGTGTCGCACCTGTATCCGCGTGCCACGGATCCGCTCGACGAGCCGGAGCGCTATCTGGAAATGATCGAGCGGGCCCGCGCGCGCGGCGTACGAGTGACGTTCGACCTGACCATCTTCCCCCGGGGTGGCGGAGCCTGGGTGCAGGTGCTGCCAACCTGGGCGCGCGACGGTGGCATGGCCAGCACCGTGGCGCTGCTCCAAGATCCGATAACCCGCGCGCGGCTGAAGGACGAGCTACAAAACTCGGGCGGCTGGCCGTGGGTCCTGGACTTCGATGATCAGCTGATCACCAAGATCAACCGCCAGGAGAATGCCGCGCTCGTCGGACGCACGATTGGCGATATTGCCCGAGAACGCGGTCGGGAGCCAATGGAGACGGCGCTGGACCTTGTCGCACAGGACGGTCAGTTCTGGGTTTCGCCGACCATCAAGAACCAGGCACATCTCGATCGACTCATGCACAGCCCGCTGTGTGTTCCAGTCACCGATGGCATGGCTGCACATCCTGTAAAGCACCGCGCACTGGGACTCATGCCCAGGACGGTCGGGACCTTCCCACACGTCCTGGGGCGCTATGTGCGCGAGGCTAAGGTGCAGTCACTCGAGGAAGCGGTGCACCGGGTCACGCAAGTGCCGGCCATGCGTATCGGCTTGTCCGATCGTGGCGTGGTGGCGGTCGGCATGGCCGCCGACCTGGTGCTCTTCGATCCCGCAAGTATCGCCAACCGTGCGACGGATACCGATCCGGCTGTCCTGCCAGCGGGCATTCACCGAGTCATGGTCAAGGGACGCTGGGCACTCGTGGACGGCGCGTTCGCTGAACGGGGGTACGGGCGTGCGCTCTAACGCGACTATGTGTACCGCGCCGCGCCGCCAGCCGAGGTCAGCTGACCATTGCGCACCAGCTCGGTGACTTCACGCAGATCGGCCATGAATTTGTCGACATAGGCCTCGTGGCCGGGCGACTGCATGAAGCGGATCGCCTTGACGGGGAACGAGTCGCGGAACAGCAGCCAGCCGCGTTCCTCCAACCCATCGGCGATGGCGAAGATGTCCAGGCTTCTGGACGTGAAGGCGAACACGGACATGGTCGGGTGGCCCATCACCTCGAGCCCCGGAATGGCGTCAATCGCTGCCCACCATCTCCGGAGATACTCCAGCGTCTGCTTGACGAGGCGCAGGTAGCCGTCCTCGCCCAGGAACATCATCACCGCCCACGCAGCAGCCACGGCGCCCCCGGGCCGGGTGCCAGTCATGCTGGGCGTGACATACCAGTCTTCCTGTCGGTCCGGTCCGCCAAAACGGAAGATCTGGTGACTGAACACCTCCGGATCGCGCGACAGGATGACCGATGCGCCCTTGGCGGTGTACCCGTATTTGTGTAAATCCGCCGAAATCGTCGTCACACCGGCGACGCGGAAGTCCCATACGGGCAGGCTAACGCCGAGCTTCTCCACAAACGGCAGAAAGAATCCGCCGACACAGGCATCAACGTGCAGGCCGATGTTTCGCTCCAGCGCCAGCTTGCCCAGATCTTCGATCGGGTCCACCATACCCAGCGTCAGGCTCGGTGCCGAGCCAACGAGCAGAACCGTATTCGGTGTGATCGCGGCCCGATACGCGCTCATATCGACCTGAAACTGGTCGTCCAGTGGCACGCGCACGACCTCTAGCCCGAAGTAGTGGGCCGCCTTCCAGAACGCGGGATGCGCCGATACCGGCACCACCATCTGGGGCGTGCGAATCTGTGGATGATGGAGCCTGGCGCGATCTCGGGCGGATTTCACACCCATGAGAATGCTTTCCGTGCCGCCCGACGTGATGCTGCCCACGGCCTGTTGTCCATGCAGCAGATGCGCGGTCATGCTGATCACGGCACGCTCGAATTGCGCCAGACTCGGAAAGAGCGAAGGCAGCAATGCGTTGGTGGAAAAGAATTCGAGGTACGCCTCCTTGGCCACGTCCAGGACATCGTCGCCGGCCGGATACTGGGCGCCGGCCACCATGCGCTCCACGGGTCTGATGTCCTCCGCCGCCGCCACGCGAAGCCGCCGTCGCACTTCGTCGCGGGGGCAGCCGTGTTCGGGTAGTGTCACCATCTCAGCCAACCCGCATGCGGGGATCGACGGCATCACGTAAGCCGTCGCCGACGAAGTTGATGCTGAGTACCGCCAGGGCGATGAGAATGCCCGGCGGCACCCATGCCCACGGCATTTCCTGTAGCACGGACGCGGACTGCGCCGAGTTGATCATGTTTCCCCAACTCGCCGTAGGCGGTTGCACGCCGAGCCCGAGGAACGAAAGGCCCGCCTCGGTCAGGATGGCCGCGGCCACGCCGAATGTGGCGGCAACGGTGATCGGCCCAACCGCATTGACCAGGATGTGGCGGAAGATGACGCGGCGGTCGCGCGCGCCCATCGCCCGAGCCGCGAGCACGAAGTCTCGCTCGCGCAGTGACAGGAACTCGCCGCGCACGAGTCGGCAGACGCCCGGCCACTGGAGCAAGCCGATGACGGCCATGACATTGAAGATACTTGGCCCGACGATCGCCACGGCGGCGATGATGATGATCAGACTGGGGAAGCACATCACCGTGTCGGTGACGCGTTGGATGACGTTGTCAACCGTGCCGCCGTAGTAGCCGGAGATGGCGCCCAGTGTGGTGCCGATCAGCGTGTAAATCGTCACGGCGACCAGGCCCACAGAGAGCGAGACGCGCGTGCCAAAAATGACTCGGCTGAGCACATCGCGGCCAGCCTCGTCAGTGCCCAACAGGTGTTTCGACGAAGGTCCTTCACGCACCATGAGCAAGTCAATTGCAAATGGATCGTGCGTCGCGATGAAAGGCGCGAAGATCGCCAGGAACGCCAGAAGGATGATGACCACCGCACCAAGAGCCGCGAGTCGATGGCGGGCGAAGGCGCGACGCACTCCGGGTCTTCGGCGCACCCGTACCAGGTCTGGCTGAGCGACCAGCGCATGGACAGGCGCCTGGCCGACGCCAACGGTGGTGAGCGTGCGCGATTCAGTCCCCATAGCGGATGCGCGGATCGGCGTACGCGTACAGGATGTCCGCAAGGAGGTTGCTCAGGAGCACCATCGTCGCCGTGACCAGGATGACGCCCATCAAGAGGGGATAGTCGCGCCCGTTGACGGCTCGCACCGCGAGCCAGCCCATGCCCGGCCATTGAAAGATCTGCTCGGTGATGACGGCGCCGCCGAGAAGATTGGGCAGACTCAGGCCAACTACGGTAATCAGCGGGATGAGCGCATTGCGCAATGCGTGGCGCACCATGACAACGCCGTTGCTCAGTCCTTTGGAACGAGCCGTCGTCACGTACTCCTGACGCAGCACGTCGAGAACGCTCGAGCGGGTGTAACGCAGGATCTGCGGAGTCTGGCCTAGTCCAAGGACCGTCATCGGCAGTACGAGGTGGGCCACCAGGTCGGGTACCGAAGGCTCCACGCCCAGGGTGAACATGCCCGAAGTGGGCAGAAGATGGAGGTTGACCGAGAGCACATAAATCAGGCCCAGGCCAAGAAAGAAGCTCGGTGTCGAGATCGCGACGAAGCCGCCGATCGTCGCCACATAGTCGAGTATCGAGTACCGTCGAATCGCCGACAGCACCCCCAGCGGTATGCCGATGACGATCGCCACCAGCAGCGAGGTACCCATCAGCAAGAGCGTTGGGCCGAGGCGCTCCTGGATTTGCGCGGCTACAGGTTGGCGACTGATGAGCGAGAAACCCATATTTCCCTCGGCCAGTTGGCCGAGCCAGATCGCGTAGCGTACTGGCAGCGGCTGGTTGAGCCCGAGCTCCGCCCTTCGCTGGGCCACCCACTCCGGGCCCAGGTCGGCACGCATGACCGGATCGATCAGCGCTTCAACCGGGTCGCCTGGAGCGAGATGGATGAACACGAAGCTGAAGATCGAGACGCCCAACAGGATGGGCACCGAGATCAACAGCCGCCGCAACAGGTACCGCTGCATGGGCCGTTAGCTCAGATCAACCGGGCCTTGCTAGTCCAGTGACCACTCCTGGATATTCCACCACAAGTAATCATTGGTACCTGCTTTGATGCCCTTGAGGCGCTTACTAACGCCATAGATGATGTTCTCGGACCACCAGAACGTCGTCGGCACCTCCTCATTCAGGATCGCGGCCGCTCTGGCGTAAACGTCTTTGCGCTTGGTGGTATCAGTTGTCGCTCGGCCCTGGGCGAAGAGGGTATCGAGCTCCTTGTTGCAGTAGTGGGTGGTGTTCGCACCCCGCGGCGTCCAGTTGGCACATTCGTAGTACGCGGAGCTGATGTCCGGATCGAGCGCGTACACACCGCCGCTGAACCAGGCGAGATCGAAATCGGGCTCGCTGACCACCTTCTTGATGTACGCCGGACTGTCCAGCGGCCCCAGCTCGAGGTTGAAGCCAACTTCCTTCAGTTGCTGTTGGACGATCGGGGCAGCCAACTCGATGTCGGCGAAGCCCTTGGACCACGTGATGTTCACGGTCTTACCGGAGTCCCAGCCCGCGTCCTTGAGGAGCGCGCGTGCCTTCGCCGGATCGTACTTGTACTGGTTCAGATCGTTGTAGTTCGCCCACTCCGGCCCGATGATGGTCGAGTGAACGAGTCGCCCCTCACCGCGCAGCACCACCTTGATGAGCGACTCCCTGTCGATGGCGTACATGAACGCCTGGCGCACCCGCTTGTCGGGGAATCGCTCGTTGTTCCACGCGATCTGGAATACGCCGAGCCCCTGCAACGGGATGATGCTCAGGTTCGTGTTGCTCTTCAGCCGTTCGGCATCCTTCGCCGTGACCTTGTACATGACGTCCAGCTCACCACGCTCGAATTGCGCAAGCTGTGTCGGGGGCTCGGCCAGGCGGACGAACACCTTCTCGATCTTCGGCGCACCCTTGAAGTAGTTGGGGTTGGCCTTGAATTCGACGAACTGGTCGGCAACGAACTGGACATACTGATACGGCCCCGTACTGACATCGGGCTTCTTGATGAATGGGTGATTGTCGAGCTGCGCTGGGTCCGCATCCTTGAGGACGTGCTCGGGCAAGATGAACAGGATTGGCGACGAGTGCGTGAGCTGGTACACCCATGAGACATTTGGCTGCTCCAGGGTCATGCGCACGGTGTACTCGTCGACCATCTGGAGCCCGGCAACCTCGGTGGCTGTACCTTCGTAGAAATCCTTGGCGCCCTTGATCTGCAGCAGCCGTGGCGCCTGGCGTGAGCCTGCCGACTTGGTCAGGTTCAGCTTGTACGTGAACATCACGTCGCGGGCGGTAAACGGCTTGCCGTCCGACCAGGTCACGTTCTTGCGCAGGTTGAACGTGTAGACCGTGGCGTCAGGTGAAACGTCGAACTTCTCGGCCAGGTCGGGCTGCATGGTCCACTTTTCGTCGGGAGCAATCAGCCGATTGAAGATGAGGTCGAAGATCTGGACCTCACCGCCGGCGGTCTTGAGCGGGCTCCACAGCGGATTGATTTCACTGCGCCGGCCGATCTGCACAACCGAGCCGGGCTTTGCGACCGCGGCAGCGGCGGCCGGCGCCGTCGTGGGTTTCGCGGCTGGTGCCGTAGTGGCCGCGGGTGGCGCGGTCGTTGCCGCGGGTGCCGCGGCCGGGGCCGTCGTCGGCTTGGGCGGGGGCGGCGCCTGCGTCGGCGCTACGGTCGGCGCGGCCGGCCCGCACGCCGCAGCCAGCGAAAGAGTCGTGCCACCCGCGAGGACCGCGAGGCCACGGATGAAGGCCCGTCGCGAATACTTCTGCGCTGACATACGTTCCCTCCCGGCTCGAGTAGCCGACTTGCTATGACGTCCCAGCCGCCTCCAGCCGCTGCGCGGGTGTCATCGTATACGCGGCGGTGCCGCCTGAATAGCGTCGTCGACCATGTCGAATACCGTTCTGGTGGGGGCGAAGCCGAGCATGCCACGCGCTTTGGCGCTGCTGATATGCCACGGCAGTCGCGCAATTGGCAGCCGGGCAATCAACGGCGTGTCGCCACGCCGGGTGCCGAGGTAGCTCGCTAACTGATCCGAGCCGAATGGCGCCGCACCGCCCAGATTGAAGACCTCACCCACGACGGCCGACACCGACAGAACGCGCAGACAGCCGTCGGCGATGTCGCGCGCGTCCGCCCACTGTCGCACCTCGGGTCTCCCTTCACGGTCAGCAAAAATGAGTGGATGATCCTCGCCATCGTCGAGGGCACGCAGGATCTCGATCGACTCCCCCACGTCAGCGCTGCCCGTCGAGGTCGCTTCGAGGTGGGCGCGGGCCGCTCGCAGGTATAGCCAGCGCGCGAACACGCTGTCAGGAGTGGTCAGCTCTGCGGCGTCCGCCGTGGCCCCGAAGCGCAGGACGGTCGCCGGTACGCCGAAGCCGCGCCAGAAGCTGAAGCACAGGTCCTCGGCGGCGGCTTTGCTGGCGGCGTACACCGTCGCGGCGAGGCGTGGATGCGCCTCGTCGATCGGCAAATAGCACGGCGCACGACCCGGGCCCGGCAGATATACCGCGTCGCTGCTGGCATAGACGAAACGCTGTAGGCGTGCGCCCAGCGATCGCGCGGCCATCAGTAGCGTAAATGTGCCGCGGACGTTCAGCTCGAAGAACTCCTGGTCAGTGTTCCCACGCGACGTCAGCGCGCCGCCGAGGTGGTAGACAGCATCGACGTCGGCTACGGCTGCGCTGATGGCACTCTCATCTTGCAGCCTGCCAGGAACGATCTCGACGCCGGGCGAACGGATGAGGTCCGCTCGCGGATCATCGGGCAGCACGAATGCACGCACCTGATGGCCGGTGTGGACGAGCAGACGGGTGAGGTGGCTACCAATGCGACCCGCCGCCCCGGTGACCAGGACGAGCATGCGCTCGTTCAGGACCGCGAGGCGAGCGCGCCAATGAGGGTATCCAGGTGCATAACGAATTCGAGTCCCAGCTCGATATGCGAGCCGAGCGTCGAATAGTTCGGCCAATGCCAGCGGCCGTCGGGCTCCTGCGTCTCGACGTACCAGTCGCCCATACGGTACGTCCACTCCAGATACTGCTGCTCGCCCGTTAGCTGGTACAACAGCGAGCTGCCCCAACTGCTCTTGCACACGTGCGACCAGTTGAACTGGCCTGGAGTCGCGCTCATTGAGAACTGCTGATAGTTGCGCGCGAGCTCGACATACTCCGTGCGCGGATCAGCCAGGTACAGACGGCACAGGAAAGCAGCGGCAATCCCACCGACGGTCCAGCGCTGCCGGCGCGGATCGCGATTGTCGACCACGTGCGTGATCTGGGCCTCCAGCGGGAACGAAGTGATCGGCGCCTGCTCGGTGCGCGACCACGTATAGAAGAACCGGTCAGGCAATTCGCGTTGTGCGTCGTACAGGCGCTTGAGGAAGCCATGCACGCGGCGGGCTTCGTCGAGCCGGCCCATCTGCAGGCACGCGAACCCGCCGCCACACGTATACGGGATGTCCATGTGGTCGCTCATGCGACCGTCCTGTGTGCGGTCGCACGCGAAACCGCCCGAAACCGGGTCTTGCCAGGTCAACAGGGTTGGCAGAAGTCCGTAGCTGAGGTCGTATTGCCGTGCGAGGTGCGCGCCGATGATCAGAGTCGCGTCGCGATACGCGTAGGCGTCGTCGAAGATGCGGTACGGGCCGCCAATGGTGCCGTCTGCCTGCAGCATGTTCCGCCTGATCCAGCCGCAAATGGCCGATGCGGCCTGCGTCTGACCAGTGACCGCGAACGTCCACGGCGCACGGTAGAAATGGAATCCCTGAGATGGGTCGCCGATCGAGCCGTCTTCGTTGACGTGGCGCAGCAGCCATTCCAGTCCCTTCTCACGTGCCGCGCGGTACGCCTGAAGTCGGTCTGCTCGGGGTGGGGTCGAGGTTGTTGTCGCCATGTTCCAACGCGATGAGTGTACGCTCAGTCCCAGTGGAGCGTGACGCCCACCATGCCACGCTCGCCTTCTGACAGTTGCTCGTAGACCTGCCCGAGCTCATCCCAGCGCACGCGGTGGGTGATGGCCGGGGTCGGGTCCAACCGACCGTCCGCGATCTGATCCGCGATGTACTGCATGTTGCGCTGGATCGTCCAGCGCACTACTCCCGGTGGATAGTCATCATTCGGGTCATTGCTGCAGCCGATGAACCGCACATGTTGATTGTGGAACTGATCGCGGTCCATGAACGTGTGGCGCAGCACCTCGCGCGCGACCTCGCCTGTCGGTTCGGTTCGAAATATGCCGACAATTGCGATGCGCGTTTCCCGACTCGCGAGGCGCGTCGCATCGAGGAGACCACTCCACGACTGTGATGTCTCCACGACGACGTCCGGCCCCGGCGCACCAAAGAACATCTCGAGGCGGTCGAGCGCCGCGGCGTCGAGCGGATCGAGAACCGGAGTGAGGCCGGCTTGCTCGGCCAAGCCGCGACGCGCCGGGTCGATCTCCAGCGCGGCGACGCGCGCTCCGATCATGCGCGCGACGAGTGCCGCGAGCAGACCGACAATTCCCTGCCCAACGATCAGGACGTTGTCGCCCGGCTGATAGCCTGCCGATCGAAGTGCGTGCAAGCCCAGCGTGGGCAAGTAAGTGAAAGCCGCTGTTTCGAAATCTACTCCAGGTGGCAAACGGAGAACATGACGCGCCTGGGCAAGCATGAGGTCAGCATGAGGCTCAGTCGTGAAGACCGCGTCGCCTGGTTGCAGGCTGGTGACGCCATCGCCGACGGCAACCACCACGCCCGAGCTGTTGTAGCCGCACGTGCTGCCTTCACCACCGTAGTGACCGCCATTGACGTAGCGCCAGACCTCGGTGCCGACACTGACTGCCGAGACACGTGTGCGGATGAGCACCTCGCCTGGCGCAGGTTCGGCGACCTCCTCGTCGCGCAACTCGAGCTGTCGCCGCCCAACCACGTAGTACTTCTTCGCTCGGGGCATGGCCACAAGTCTGCCACCCGGCGGCAGCTGTGGACGCCAGGCAGCCATCCGAAGGGTGCTGCTCTCGCTGCAATGGTCTTGACCCGCTTCGGTCGACTGTGTTCTCAGGCTGTCGCCTAGAATGGGCCTCGCCCGTGAGGTAAACGCCGGCGCGGAGGCGGTGGCGCAACACGTCGGAGGTGACGAGTGACAACGCCCTCTACCAGCCGTCGACAGTTCGTGCGGTACTGCCTGCTCATGTTGGCCGGCGGAACGCCGCTCCTGGCCGCCTGCACAGCCACCCCAGCGCAGCCAACCGCGGCGCCTGCGCCAACCGCCCCGCCCGCGAAACCAACCACAGCTGCGGCTGGGCAGGCGACCGCGCCGGCCGTCGCACCGACGACCGCGCCTGCGCCCGCGGCGGCCAAACCGACGACCGCGCCAGCCGCCGCGGCCCCCACCACGGCGGCGGTCGCGGCCAAAACAGCGGCCATCGCACCCCAGGTCACCATCGCGGCCGCCAACGACATCGAGTCGGCCGATCCGCACACCAATCAAGCGCTTGTCTACAACAACGTCATTCGGATGAGCGTGTTCAACGCGCTCGTGCGCTATGGGCCCAACCTCGAGTATGTGCCGGATCTGGCCGAAAAATGGGAGAACCCGGACGACAAGACGTACATCTTCCACCTGCGCCAGGGCGCCAGATACCACAACGGCCAGGAAGTCGAAGCCAGCCACGTCGAGTACTCGTTCAAGCGCATCGCCGACAAGAAAGCCGTCTTCGCCTCACGTGTCGCCGGCATCGAGGGCTACCAGGTCGTCGACAAGTACACCATCAAGCTCACCTTGAAGGCGCCGCAGGCCGACTTCATCGACGGTCTGGTGCTGCTGAGCATCGTGCCGCCTGAAGTGGACGCGGAGCTCGACAAGAAGCCCATCGGCAGTGGTCCCTTCCAGTTCGCCGAATGGGTGCCCAACGATCACATTACCCTGCAGCGCTTCCCGGGCTATTTCGACAAGGATCTTGCGCGCGTAGAAAAGCTTACGTTCAAGATCATTCCAGATCCTCAGGTGGCAATTACCAACCTGCAGGCAGGTTCGATCGACGGCATCCTCGACGTGCCACTCGCCCAGGCCGCGCAATTCAAGTCCTCGACCGCCGTCAAGGCGATCATCCAGTCCACCAGCAGCATCCACATCATCGAGCTGATGGGCAAGAACTCCGAGCCAATCCGCTCGAACGCGAAGGTGCGTCAGGCGCTGGCCATGTGTCTCGACAAGAACGCGGTCCAGAAGATCGCGTTCGCCGGCGAAGGGCAGCAGAAGTGGAGCTGGGTCCCGTACGGCACCTGGGCCTACAAACAAGAGGAAGGCTTCCCGTTCGATCCACAGAAGGCCAGGGCGCTGTTGACGGAAGCTGGCTTCCCGAATGGGTTCACGTTTTCGATCAACCTGCTGAATGGCTACCCGGAGGGCGAGAAGATCGCCACGATCTGGCAGGCTGGCCTGCAGCAAGCCGGCGTGACCCTGAACCTGCAGACGATGGAGCGCGCGGTCTGGAGTCCGGCGTATCGCGGCCACGACTTCGACGTGAGCTGGAATGTCTTCCCCGGCTTCGCCGATCCGAACTACTTCGTCGCGTTCGACCTGAAAGTCCACCTTGCCGACCAGTGGAAGAACCCGGAGGCGGCGCGGCTGGCGGATGAAGCGGCGACCACGCTCGATCAGGCGAAGCGCAAGGAGTTGTACGCCAAGCTCCAGGACATCTTCGTCAGCGACATGCCAGTTATCGTCACCCAGGAAGTGCCGGCCGCTTCGCTGACCAAGCCGAATATCGGCGGCTGGCAGATCAACGCGCTCGGGCACGTCATCGTCCGCGGAGTATCGGTCGGGTAGGCGGATCATGGCGCGATTCGTCGGCGCGCGCTGCCTGCAGGCACTCCCGACGCTGTCCATCATCTCGATCGTCGTCTTCACCCTGATGCGGCTGGCACCGGGCGATCCGGCCGTGCTGCGTTTCGGGTCGCAAGCCTCGCTGCCGGAGAACCAGCCGCGCATCGAGGCGTTGCGACGCGAGATGGGCCTCGAGCGGCCGATCGTGGTCCAGTACGTGATCTGGCTCAAAGATGCCGCGACAGGCAACTTCGGAAACTCGCTCAAGAGCAACATGCCCGCGCGCGAGCTGGTCGCCAGTAAGGTGCCGGTCAGCCTCGAGTTGGTGGCCGGCGCGATGACCGTCGCATTGCTGATCGCCTTCCCGGGCGGCATCTTCGCGGCAGTGCGGCGCGGCAGCCGACTGGACCGCCTGACACTTGGTTTCACTGCAACGGGGTTGGCCATCCCGAGCTTCTGGCTGGGCCTGACGCTGATCCTGGTGTTCAGCGTCGCACTCCGCGTCCTGCCACCTGGCGGCTTCGTGCCCTTCACCACCAGTCCACTCGACAACCTGCACCGTCTGATCCTGCCGTCGGTGACTCTGGGCGTGTTCCTGGGCGCGACCCTGTTGCGTTTCCTGCGCGCCGACATGATCGAGGCCCTGGGCACCGATTACGTACGCACCGCGCGCGCCAAGGGGCTGGCCAATCGAAACGTCGTGCTCGGCCACGCCCTGCACAACGCACTCATCCCCGTGCTCACCTACGCCGGCATCGAGGTTGGCTCGCTTCTGGGCGGCGCGGTGATTATCGAACAGGTCTTCGGCTGGTCCGGCGTCGGCTGGCTGACCGTGCAGTCGATCCTCGATCGCGACTACACCGTCGTCCAGGCCGCGGTCCTGTACATCGCGGTGGCGCTGACGTTCACGAATCTGCTCGTCGACATCGCCTATGCGCTCGTGAACCCGCGCATCCGGGCCCAGTATGGCGCCTGAGTCATGACCGATTCGCTGGCGATTGCCGCGCCGCGCAGACAGCAGTCGAGCGGCACGTTCGGGCGCCTGATTGCAGGCCGCCGACCCAAACAGGAGGTCATGGTCAGTGGGATCATCCTGGCCATCGCGGTCGCGTGCGCGCTCGTGCCGAACCTGCTCGCGCCAGCGGACCCGAACAGGATTGGCGTCGGCGACCTGCTCGAGGCGCCGTCGGCGGTGCACCTGATGGGCACCGACGAGTTCGGCCGCGACATCCTGAGCCGCATCATCCACAGCACGCGCATCGAGCTGATTGTCAGCCTGGCCGGGGTCGGCCTGGCCGTGGCCATCGGCGTCCCGCTCGGCTTGCTGTCGGGCTATCGTGGCGGCTGGATCGACGCGCTCGCGATGCGCGTTCAGGATGGGCTGATGGCGTTCCCGTCGATCCTGTTCGCGATCCTGGTCGTGGTCGCCTTCGGCACTACCGCGCTTACGATCGTGCTCACCGTCGGCGTGGTGTACTTCCCACGCTTTGCGCGGCTGGTGCGCGGCACGGTGCTGGTGCTCAAGGATCAGGAGTTCGTGCTTGCCAGTCGTTGTTGCGGCGCCAGCGACGTTCGTATCGTGCGTGACCACGTCTTGCCGAACGCGACAACGCCGATCCTCGTGTTGGCCACGCTGGCGATGGGCATCGCCATATTGATCGAGGCCGGCCTGAGCTACCTCGGGTTGGGCATCCAACCCCCGACTCCAACCTGGGGCACGATGCTGCAGCACGCCCAGAGTTACCCGGCGCAGGCGCCCTGGTACGTTGTCGCACCAGGCGTGTGCATCTTTCTCCTGGTGCTCGCCCTGAACACGTTGGGCGACTCCTTGCGCGACACCCTGGACCCCCGCCTGCGCGGGCGATGAGAAGAGGAGCATATGGTCAGTACCACCACGGTTGGCAGCGGACGTTTCACGTACGAAATTGACAAAGAGTGGGGCCGTCGATCGGGCGGACTGAACGAGTTTGGGCTTGTATCGGGTGTCGCCGGCGACTCGCAGGACCGGGTTTATCTGTACATTCGTCAACCGGTAGCCGAGATGCTCGTGCTGGATCCGGACGGCAAGCTGTTGAGCCGCTGGGGCGCCGGCCAGTTCGTCGAACCGCACATGATCTTCATCGACGGCAACGACGAGATCTACGCGACCGACATCAGCGCGCACACCGTCACCCGGTGGAGTCTCGACGGCACACTCCTGCAGACATGGGGTACACACGGTGTCGTCGGTGCGCCTGGCGCGCCGTTCAACAAGCCGACGCGCGCGGTGGCAACTCGGGATGGCGAGTTGTACGTTTCCGACGGCTACGGCCAACACCGCATCCACCGCTTCGGCGCCGACGGTACGTTGATGCAGTCGTGGGGCGAGCAAGGCACCGGCCCAGGCCAGTTCGCGCTGCCGCACGACGTCTGGGTCGACCCGCGCGACCGCGTGCTGGTGTGCGATCGCGAAAATGCTCGGGTCGAGTTGTTCGACCGCGCGGGCGGCTATCTCGGGGAGTGGCCCGGCCTGGCCAACCCGATGCAAATTTTCGTGCGCGACGACGTGCTGTACATGGCCGAGTCGAATCAGCGCGTCTCAATCATGTCCCTCGACGGCGAGGTGCTCGCGCGGTGGGGCTCGAAAGGCTCGGCGCCGGACCAGTTCACCAACGCGCCGCACAGCATCTGGGCCGATTCGCGCGGCGACGTGTATGTCAGCGAGGTTGTCGAGCACAACAAGTTTCAGAAGTACATACGGCGCACCTGACAGCGCGCGCGTTCGTCAGCCGGCGATGGGCGGCAGCGACACGTGCCGCGCGGAGCGGTCGAGTAAGCGACTCAAGAAAGCACGCGCGCGCGGTGTTTGCGGGTTCTGAAGCACCGCCCCCGGCGGGCCTTGCTCCACGATCGCGCCGTGGTCGAGCACGATCACCTCGTCGGCGACGTCTTCGGCGAACGCCATCTCGTGCGTGACCACGATCATGGTCATGCCGTCGCGGGCCAGCCCGCGCATCACTTCGAGCACCTCGCCGACCAACTCGGGGTCGAGTGCGGAGGTCGGCTCGTCGAACAGCATCACCTTGGGCCGCATGGCCAGCGCGCGCGCAATCGCCACACGCTGCTGCTGTCCGCCGGAGAGCCGTGCCGGGTACTCATCGGCTTTTTCAGGCAGACCCACGCGTGCCAATAGCGCCCGGGCCTGGTCGCGCGCCTCGTCGATCGCGATCTTGCGCACGCGCACGGGCGCCAGGCTGATGTTCTCGAGCACCGTCTTATGCGGAAACAGATTGAACTGCTGGAAGACCATACCCACTTCGGCGCGGATTTCGGCGATCGAGGTACCGCGATCTCCAACGACCTTGCCGTCGACGACGATCCGACCGGACGTGATCGACTCCAGACCGTTGATGCAGCGCAGCAACGTGCTCTTGCCAGAGCCGCTCGGGCCGATAACCACGACCCGCCCGCCGGACTGCACGCTCATGCTGAAGTCGTCGAGCACGCGCAGCGACCCGAAGTGCTTGCTCACATTCTCGACCGACACAATCGGCGGCATCGATCAGGCAGTCGCCACGAGCCCCTGGCGCGCGGCCTCCGCATCATACGCAAACGCGCGCGCCGGATTGCCGACGAGCAGCGTCTGAATGTCCGCGTCGGAGACCTGGCGCGCTCGGAGCAGCGGCACGAAGTTACGGATGACGTTGTCGTACCCGGGCCCGCCGAATGCCGCCATCTGATCGATCAGACACAGGTCGTTGCTGAGCATGATCTGACCGACGAGGCCCTCGCGACACAGCGCTGCGACGTTATCCGCGCGCACCTCGAGCGGCGCGTAACCACTCACGAAGCCCAGGTTGTCGATGCTCAGCCATGCGCCGCGCCGCGCAATGGGTAGCCACCACTTGATACCGACGCGATCGCCGAGGTGGCTGATGATCACCCGTTCGGCCGGCACGCCTTCCTCCGCGAGCAGGTCGAGCTGCTCCAGCGCGAGCTCGCCGAAGTGGGTGGTGTGCGTCAGGATTGGACAGCCCGTCCGCCGATGGGCGCGCCCGGCTGCCCGAAACACGCGCTCCTGCGCCGGACTGATGTGCCCGCGTTCGGTGCCAATCTCGCCAATGAAGCCGGCTCGGATGTCAGTGCCGTCGACGCCCACCAGCAGGTCCTGCACCAGTCGCTCGGCCAGCGCATCGGGCATCTCCTCGTACACGTACGGCGGGTACGCGCGCTCGCGGTACCAGCCGGCGCCCATCACGATGTGCACTCCAGTGGCCTCGCTGATGCGGCGCAGCGCCGCCGGATTGCGGCCGATGCCGATGTTGGTCGGATCGGCGATCGCGCCCCCGCCGGCGGCCTTGAAACGTTGGACTTCGGCGATCGCGACGTCCTCGTCGTCCATGATCCACGCGTAGCTACCGGATGCTTCGCCAAACAGTTTGAAGGCGTCGATGATCAGGTGGTCGTGGCTCAGGGTGATGCCAAGATCGGCCGGTTGAATCGGACCTCTTACGGTCATGACCTGCTGGTCAGCGTCAGATGCGGGCAAAACGCGCAACCTCCACTTTTCAGACCGACAGCCGGCCAATGAGCGTGCCGCTGCGCCGCAGACGGCGCTCGACGACGGGCACCAGCCGCGACAACGGGAAACACAGGACGAAGTACAGCGCGGCGATCACGACATAGATCTCGAGTGGTCGGAACGTGAAATCGGCGATCAGCTTGGCCTGACGCGTGAGCTCGTGCAGACCGACGATGTACGCGAGCGAGGTGTCCTTGATCAGGCCAATGTAGAAGCCGACGAGCGCCGGCACGATGGCCGGCAGGGCTTGTGGGAACTCGATGCGCAACACGGTGAACGAGCGCGAGAGGCCCAACGCCAGGGCGGCCTCACGCTGGCCGCGCGGTACGGCGGCGATGCCGCCGCGCAGGATTTCGGAGATGAACGCACCGGAGTTGACCGACAGGCCAATGCCGGCGGCGGCGAACGGCGATACGTCCCATTTGAATGCGCCCGGGATCAGATACCAGGCCATCAATTGCACCAGGACTGGCGTGCCGCGGATCAGGTCAACCGGCAGCGTCAACAGCCGGTCGACCGGCCGGCCGCCGAGGACGCGCGCCAGGGCGATAAGACTCCCGAGCAGGGCGCCGCCCACGAGCGCGACGATGGACAGCGCAATCGTCAGCAGCGCCGCGAGTCCGATCTGGCCGAGAAAGCTGCCCAGGAAGTCGAACCGCATCAGTGGTAGGCGCGTTCGAGGCGTCGGCCAAATAGACGAACCAGCGACGAGAGCACGAGTGTCAGGACTGCATAGGCCAGCGTCAGAAAGATCAGCAGCTCGACGGTCCGGAACGTTCGCGAGTCGATGAAGTTGATCTGCTGGGTCAGCTCCGGCGCGCCGATCACCGAGCCGATCGAGCTGGCCAGCACGGTCTGGATGAACTGATTGCCGAGCGCGGGATAGACGGCGCGCAGCGCCTGCGGCAGCACGATCTCGCGAAAGGTGACCGAGGGCGCCAGACCGAGCGCCGCGGCGGCCTCGAGCTGACCCTTGTGGACCGACTGGAGTCCGCCGCGGATGATCTCGGACATGTACGCGCCATTGTTGATACCCAGCGCGATCATGACCGCCGGAACTGCCGCGATGCGCAGGCGAAATTCCGCCAGGCCCAGGAAGATCAACAGCAATTGCACCAGCACGGGCGTATTGCGCATGATCTCCACATAGCCTGTCGCCAGCGCCACCAGCGGCTTTGGACCGCTGGTCCGCGCCACCGCGGCGAGCACGCCCAGCAGCGCGCCGATCAGCAGTGCCACTAACGCAATCTGCAGCGTGAGCGCGACACCGCTGGCGATCAGCCGCCAGTTGGCGGCAATGACTTCCGGATGCACTAATAGGCGAACTTGAGCGGCAGCGGCTCGGTCTTGAACCACTTGCGGAGCATGTCCTTGCCGCAGCCACAGGTCGAGACTCCGGACGAGAAGTAGTCGTCCAGGAAATAGTTCACCCAATTCGTCCACTGCTGGTCGCCGAGGCGCACGATCACGCCACTCGGCTCGCGCGTCAGCGGCGTCAGCACCATCAGATTGGGATTGTCAGCCGCGGCCAGGGACAACGTGGAGAAGTCGTCGAAGACCGCATCCGCCTGCCCCGAAATCACCGCTTGAATGGCCGTCGACGCCAGGTCCACGCGCGCAATGTCGTTGTCGCCGAAGCGCGACGTGGCCACCAGGTCGCCGGTCGCGCCAGTCACCACCGCCAGCCGTTTGCCATGAATCTGCTCGTACGCGGTGATGCCCGACGAATTCAGAAACGCGACAGCGGTCCCGTCGATGACCCACGGCGTGCTGAATCCAACCGCTTTGGCGCGCTCCAGGGTGATGGTGCCGATGGTTACGTCGATTTTGCTGGTCTGGATGAACGGAATGCGATCCGGCGTCGGCGTATCGACGATGTCCAGATTCACGCCCAAGCCTTTAGCCATCTCGGCACACATATCCGGCACGGACCCGATGATCGCACCGCTGGCATCCTTGGCCGCGACCGGCAGGCCGCCGATGGGGATCCCGCAGCGCAGGCTGCCACGCGAGACCACCTGCTCCAGGGTGGACTGGCTTTGCTGCGCACCGACGATGCCCGCCCCTTGCGAGACGATCAGGCCCAGCATAGCCAGATTGGTGGCGATCAGAATCACTACCGCGCGCATCGCGCGCTGTGGACGAACGGACATGCACGGTCTCCTGTGTCGCTTGAATGGTGAGGTGCGGACTCGAGAGCGCGACAGTTTCGGCGGCTGCATCACCTCCCGGCATTGGCGGCGACCACCAGCGGCCGAACCGCGCCGAGCACCGCGTGCAGGCGGTCCGCCACCAGTCGTTCGTCACCATCGCGCAGGGCGATGGGGTTGACGCCCAACATGCCCTGCCACGCGCGCTCCTCGTTCAGGAACACGCGTGCCTCACCCGCCGCCAATTCGTTCAGCACGGCGTACGCCGTGCGCCCGAGATAGCGTTCGTCCAGGCGGATCCACGCCGACGGCACCGCGGCTTCGACGACGTCGACCAGGACACCAGGCACATCGGCCAGCGTATGCGCGACATGCTCGATCTTCGCCTGCCATGCGGCGCGCTCGGCCGCCTCGTCGCGCGCGACGAAGCGCTGCAGCGCCACGATCAGTCCGACGATTTCTTCCTTGCCCACTTTCATCGCGCGGCCGATGCCGTGGTGCGGCGGGCCGACGATCGCACCGGAGTCCATCAGCGACCGCAAGCCCCAGGTCGCCGGGCGTACGTCCATGTCCTGGTGGTTCAGCGCCACGGCGCGCATGAGATCGGCCCGACCGCACAGAAAGCCCGACGCTTGCGGACCGCGGATCACTTTCCCGCCGCTGAAGGCGACCAGGTCCGCGCCGGCCGCGATGAACGCGCGTAGATTGGCCGTCGGCGGCAGCTCCATCGCCGCGTCGACGATGACCGGAACGTGGTGCGCATGGGCGATGGCGACCACCTCGGACAGGCTGAGCGCCGGCCGTGACGGCGTCGGATAGTAGGCGACCGCCGCGGTCAGCGGCGTGATCGCCTGCTCGATTTCGTAGGCAAAAGTCAGATCGGGAAAGCCGACTTCGACCAGGCGGGCGCCGACCGAGCGCAGCGCGTGGTCGTAGTCGTAGCGCTGGGTGCGCTGGACGATGATCTGGTGCGGCATGCCCTCGACGTCCGGCAGGCGGTTGATGCGCGTCGGGTTGAGACCGGTCATGCACGCGGCGGCGCCGAGGGCGAGGCCGGCGGCCGCGCCGCAGGTGACGTAGCCGGCTTCGGCGCCGGTGATGTCGGCGATCACCTGGCCGGCGCGTTCCTGCAGCTCGTCGATCGGCACGCAGGCGGTGGCGGCGTCAGCCATCGCGGCCAGGACTTCGGGATCGATGGTGGTGCCCCCGAGCCGCGTCGCAGGGCCGACCGCGTTGACGATCGGGCGCACGCCCAGTCGTTCATACACCGTCATGTCGGTATGCAGCGTACTGTATACAATTTGTGGGCAGCAACCGAGCCTTCGGCGGCGTCTCGGTGAATGCGGAGCGTTCACTCGCGCTCAGGTGCCAGCGCGACCAGCCGCTCGATGACGTGCTCGCCGTGCGCCAGGAAGCTGCGCATATACGCGCGCGCGGCATGCTCGCCATCGCCGCCGCGCAAGAGCTCCAGCAGCTCGCGGTGGTGCGCCATCTCGTCCGCGTGCAGGACGTCCTGGGCCAGCTCGAGCTGCTCGTACCGCTCGCCGGCCTCGAGCAGGTTCACCAGCATGCGCACCAGGCGCGGAGCGCCAGTCGCTTCGAACAGCGTCATATGGAACAGGCGGTGATGCTCGAGGAAGATCGCCCGCTGGCCGAGCGTGAGCGCGTCCTGCATGCGCTCGAGCTCACGCTCGAGTTGCAGGTAATCGGCATCGCTCAAGCGCCGCGCGGCGAGGCGGATGGCCAGCCCCTCCAGGGTGGCGCGGATCAGAAACTCCTCGTGCATATCCGCCGCGGACAGGCCGGCGACCACCGCGCCGCGGCGAGCGCTGAGAGTGATCAGGCCTTCGGTCTCGAGTTGCCGAAGCGCCTCACGCAGCGGCGTGCGGCTGATGCCCAATTGCTCGGCAAGCTCGTTTTCGAAGATGCGCTGGCCCGGCGGCAGCGTGCCGTCCACGATGAGCTGCCGCAACCGCCGATAGGCCACTTCGCGCACCGT
>DASXRR010000259.1:0-54246 GCA_036506475.1 Chloroflexota bacterium | reverse complement strand
TCGGCGGCGAGCATTCCTGTGGCGTTATGTGAAGCTGTCGATGGTGGGCGGGTCTGCGCGGGCGACACGCTGGTCATGAGTGGCTTCGGCGCGGGCCTGTCGTGGGGCACCGCCGTGTGGAAGTGGCACGGCTAAGCATCTGCGCCGTGTCGGATGTGGCGCTGTCTATCATCCGTCACAACCGGATTCCCTCCGCGGGATAACCGAGCCGGGATGCGACACCAATCGTAGCGCTAGCGCAGGCGGGGAAGAAACAGCAGACCAGCCACCGCCACAGCGGCAACCGCTGAGATCAGGACGGCGGCGGCGCTGATGTCTTTGGCGCGTTTGACCAGCGGGTGGAATTCGGGCGACGTCACGTCGGAGAGCGCCTCCAGGGCGGTGTTGAAGGCTTCGACGATCAGGACGAGGGCAATGGTCAGCACCACAATGGCGATTTCAACAGGCGGCAGGGCGAGCAGGATTGATAGGGCGAGGGCGAAGGCGGCGGCGGCAACGTGCAGCCAGAAGTTCGGCGTCGTGCGCAGAATTGCCAATACGCCTTCGAAGGCGTAGCCAAACGACCGAGCGATTCGTTTAGCGGATAAAGCCAAGCGGTGCGAGCGCCTCTTCCTCTTTCTGACGCATGATCCGCCGCTCGGCGGGCTCCTCGTGGTCGTAACCCAGCAAGTGCAGCACACCGTGCGCGACCAGATAGCCCAGCTCGCGGTCGATGGAGTGACCGAAATCTCTTGCCTGCTCCAGTGCCCGCGGGTACGAAACCACCACGTCACCGAGACTTGCGGGCTGCCCAGGTGGGAGCACGAAGCGCATCCCATTGGGATCATGGAGCGGGAACGATAGGACGTCGGTGTGGCTATCGAGGCCACGGTGCTCATGGTTGAGCGAACGGATCGTGTCGTTGCCGACCAGGTGCAAGCTGATGGCATAGAGCGGCACATCAACCCGCTCGTCCTTCGACCCTTCGACAGGCTCAGGGTGAGCGAGGCTCAGGAAGAGCGGGTCACGCTCGACGATGGACCGCACCAGCGCGCCGAGCCGATGCTCATCCCATGCACCAGCGAGGCCATCCTCGACGGCGAACTCGATCATCAAGCCGAGGCGACGCTCGCCGGTGGGGCATCGAGCGCGGGTCGGCTCTCCGCGGCACTGGGCGGGTATGGGATGCGCGGGTGATAGATCCCCGTCAGCAGCGTCACGAAGGACTGTTTGATGCGCGTGAGATCACGCAGGGTGAGATTGCATTCGTCGAATTGGCCCTCTTCGAGGCGCTGTCGAATGATGCGCTCGACGAGCCGCTCGATGGCTTCGCGCGAGTGATCGCGTGAGGCGCGCGCCGCGGCTTCGGTGCTGTCCGAAAGCATCAAGATGGCTGCTTCGCGCGTTTGCGGCCGTGGCCCAGGGTAGGTGAACAGCGCCGCGTCGACCGTCTCGGTCGAGCGTTCGGCGGCCTGCTGGTAGAAGAAGCTGATCGTGCGCGTGCCATGGTGCTGGGGAATCATCTCGCGGATGCGCGGTGGGAGCCGATAGCGCTCGGCGAGCTTCACGCCATCGGTGACGTGCGCACAGATGACCTGGGCCGAGGCCACCGGATCGAGCGTGTCGTGGACATTGGCGTTCGAATCGGCCTGGTTCTCGATGAACGCCCACGGTCGCTCCAGCTTGCCGACGTCATGGTAGTAGGCAGCGACGCGCACCAGCAGCGAGTCAGCGCCGATGACCTCGGCCGCCCGTTCGGCCAGATTGCCGACCATGATGCTGTGGTGATAGGTACCGGGTGCCTCCATGAGCAGGCGACGCAGCAGGGGTTGGGTCGGGTTAGCCAGCTCGAGCAGTTGCATCGTGGTCAAAATGCCGAACAGGCGCCCAAGCAGGGCGAAGCTGCCCATCGCCAGCAGTGACGACAGCACGCCGTTCACGACCAGCTCGAAGGTGATCAGCGACAGCTGCGTCAGATCGTCCGAACGCCCAGCCAGGAAGAACGCCAAATAGGCGACAACCTGCGCGGCGGCGACTTCTGCGCCAGCGACGAAATACGAAAGCACACGCTCCCGGCGCCACGCGGCAAGGGCACCGGTGATCGTGCCGATCAGGGCGATGACGGCGACGTCGAGTGCGCCGCCGGCGATCCACGCCAGCACCACCGACAAGACGACGCTGACCGAAATGGCCAGCCGTGCGTCGAGCAAGATTGCCAGCAACATGCTGACCGCGGGCAGCGGTACGAGGTACGCCCACAATGGCCGACCCGGCACGATCATCTTGGCCGCGATAACGGCGATCAACAGCAGACTCGCCAGCAGGACCATGCGTCGATCGCGGTACAGCAGCGGTCGATCGAAATGCCAGATGAACGCCGAAAGCATGCCGATCAAGGTGAATGCCAGCAGGGCGGCACCTGCGACGAGCCGCCAATCGAGCTCTGGATTGCGCAGACCAAGGGCCTCGAGGGCCTCGAGCTCGAGCGGACCGACGACCTGGCCGTCGCGGACGACCGTCTGGCCACGTTCGTAGGTCACCTCGATTGGCAGCACGGCTTCGCGCGCGTCTTGCTGCGCGCGCAGCGTCGCCTCACGGTTCAGCACCACATTGGCGCGCACGAAGCGCTGGATCAGCTCGACGATGACGGCTCGGTCGGCGGGCGCGAGCAGTGGATTGACGCGTAGCCCGACGTCCTGCCGAACCTCGGCCACGCGCTCCTCAGAAATGCGGTCTTTCAGAATGTCAGGCAGCAGCTTTTGCGTTTCGCTGGCGATCTGCGTGCCCCAGCGATAGTCGTCGATTTCCGCGAGCGTGCGCGCGGTGGCGTCACTCAGCGGAGGCGTGGTCAGGCGTGCGAGGGTGGGCGCCAGCTGGTCGGGGGGCAAGCGGCGGGTCGCATCGCCACGGGCAACGGTGATGGCTTGCACCAGATCGGTGAGCGCGCGTGTCTGCTGGGCGATCAGCTCGCGATCGAGATCGACGACCGGCTGGACCTGGGCCGCGGCGGCGTCGCGCGCGGCGCGGGTGCGCAGCTGGCTGGTGTACGTGACCTTGCGCGGCGCCTTGGTCCCGATCGAGGCGACGTCGCCCTCGTGTATGTCGTACACCCGCGGGAGAAGATCGACGCTGAGGATCAGCGTGAGCAGTGCAGCGGTAGCGACCGCTACAGCCAACCCGAGCGCGACCCGCGCGTGCGGTGCCGGCCGCGTCGCGGCGGACGTAGCTGTCTTATGGACCAGATGCGGCACGGTACTTTGCGATGGGCCCGAGGTGCGCTGCGAATTATAGGCTGGGCAGCCAACTACGTTAGACTATGCGCACCCTATGGCCCGTTGTGAAGAATGTAATCGCAAAGTTGAACAGCCCTCGCGGCACCTGGTCAATGGCCGCATCTTGTGTGGCATCCACGATCCGCGTCCACCGCACGAGCGGCAGACCCAGGAGCTACCGCGCGATCGCGCCGCCGCTCGGCGTGCTCCTGGCCCGCCGGCCGAAGTTCCTGGCTAGCGCAGCCTGAGACCCGAGTGGCGCAGCTGATCGTCTTCCTGGCGCTGCTCTTCTCGATCGTCATCGCCGTGTTCGCAGTGCAGAACACGACGTCGGTCGCGGTTTCGTTCCTGGTGTTCGGGCCGGTCAATGTGGCCGTGGCCGTCCTGGTCTTGATCTCAGCTGCTTTGGGCGCGCTGGCGATGCTGCTGCTCGGCATCTGGCGTGAAGCAGGCATTCGCTGGCGTCAGCGATCGCTTGGCCAGCAGCTCAGGACGGCGCAGACGCGCCTTGCCGAGCTGGAGGCAGCTCAGCCCAAGAGCGTGCCAAGCGCCGTGGCGGAGACGCCAGTTGCGGTGCCGCTTACACCCGCCGCGGAGGCAGAGCGCTAAACCGCTTGTCATCCTGAGGCCGTAGCCGAAGGATCCGCGGGCACGAGCGTATCGGCAGGCGGATTCCTTCGCTGCGCTCGAGGACAAGCTCTTCGCAAGCTCAGGATGACAGGAAGGGGGGCTATTCCGTCCCTTCGTACTGCTCTTTGATCGCGGCCAGGACCGCGGGGTCGGCGAGCGTGGTGGTGTCGCCCAGGACTTTGCCCTCGGCGACGTCGCGCAGCAGGCGGCGCATGATCTTGGCGCTTCTTGTCTTGGGCAGCTCGGCGGTGAAGAACACCTTGTCCGGCTTGGCGATCGCGCCGATCTTCTCGCCGACGTGGTTGCGCAGCTGTTCGGCCATGGCGTCGCCACCCTCGAAGCCGGTGCGCAGGGTGGCAAAGGCGGCGATGCCCTGGCCCTTGATCTCGTGGCTGATGCCGATAACCGCGGCTTCGGCGACGGCGGGATGCGACACCAGCGCTGACTCGACCTCCATCGTGCCGATGCGATGGCCGGCCACATTGAGCACGTCGTCGACGCGACCGAGCAGCCAGTAGTAGCCCTCGTCGTCGCGCTTGGCACCGTCGCCCGCGAAGTAGCTGCCGGGGAAGCGGCTCCAGTACTGCTTCTCGTAGCGCTCGGGATCGCCCCAGATCGTGCGCGCCATCGCAGGCCAGGGTCGTTGCAGCACCAGGTAACCGCCAGCACCGAGCGGCACGCTATTGCCGCTGTTGTCCAGAACGTCGGCCTTCACGCCAGGGAACGGGAACGTGGCCGAGCCCGGTTTCAAGACCGTGATCCCGGGCAATGGCGTGATCAGGATCTGACCGGTCTCGGTCATCCACCACGTGTCGACGACCGGGCAGCGATCCAGGCCGATGGTCTCGCGATACCACACCCACGCCTCGGGGTTGATCGGCTCTCCTACCGTGCCGAGCACCCGCAAGCTGCTCAGGTCGTGTTTGGCGGGGTACTCCTTGCCCCATTTCATGAACGTGCGAATTGCCGTCGGCGCCGTGTACAGGATGCTCACGGCGTACTTCTCGACGATCGACCAGAAGCGATCCTTGTCCGGAAAGTCGGGCGAGCCTTCGTAGATGATGCACGTCGAACCGTTGGCGAGCGGTCCGTAGACGATGTAGGAATGCCCGGTCACCCAGCCGATATCGGCCGTGCACCAGAAGACGTCTTCTTCCTTGAGATCGAAGATGTACTTGTGCGTAGACGCGGTCCCAACGAGGTACCCGCCCGTTGTATGCAGCATCCCCTTCGGCTTGCCGGTCGTGCCGGACGTGTACAGGATGTACAGCGGATGCTCGGCATCGAGGTGCTCGGGCTCGACGATCTCGGCACCCGACTCCTCCAGCGCGCGGTGCCACCAGATATCCCGACCGGACTTCATCGCCACCTGCTTGGGATCGTCGGTGCGGTTGACGACGAGGCAATGCTTGATGGACGGGACCTGTTCGAGCGCCTTGTCCATCGTGTCTTTGAGCGGAATCTTGTTGCCGCGCCGCCAGCCGCCATCGGCGGTGATGGCGAAACGGGCCTGACAATCGTTGGCGCGATCGGCGATCGAGTCGGCGCTGAACCCAGCGAAAACCACCGTGTGTGGCGCACCGAGGCGGGCGCAGGCAAGCATGGCGATGGGCAGCTCGGGAATCATGCCCAGGTAGATGATGACCCGGTCACCCTTCTTGACCCCGAGCCGTTTGAGCGCGGCCGCGCAGCGGTTCACCTCCCGGTACAGGTCGCGGTAGGTGAGCACGCGCTGATCGCCGGGCTCGCCCTCGAACACGATCGCGGCTTTGTTACGCCGCCAGCTCGCGAGATGACGGTCGACACAGTTGTAGCTGGCGTTGACTTCGGCGCCCACGAACCACTTGGCCCACGGCGCCTGCCAGTCGAGGATCTTGTCCCAGGGCTTGTACCAGTCGATGGCCTGCGCCTGCTCGGCCCAGAACCCGTCCGGATCTTTGTCCGCCCGCTCGTAGATCGCGGGATCGTTCCAGTTGGCGTGCTTCTTGAAGTCGTCCGAGGGCGGGTAGCGTCGCTCCTCAGTCAGCAGTGCGGAGAGCGTGCCGCTGGCGTCGCTGCCAGCGACAGGTTCAGTCGTCGCCATGCGGGGTTGGACCTCCTGGTGAGCTTTCAGCCATCAGCAATCAGGATACGGCGGCTCCAGACTGGCACCTCGCCAACTGCCCATTCCGTCCAGATATGAAGTTCCTCCTGGCGGCGGTGCTGGGGAGTTGAAGACTGCAATCAGCACGGCCGGCTAGCTGACCGGTGATGGCTGAGGGCTGACTGCTTCCTTCATCTCTGCCCAGGCTTCGCGTGCTTCTTCGACAGAGCCCTCGTCCTCGATGGTCGAGATATCGCCGGGGTCGCGGTCGAGGGTGACGGCTTTGAGCACGCGACGCATGATCTTGCCGCTGCGGGTCTTGGGCAGAACGTTGACGAAATGCAGATCGCCAATCACGGCCACGGGGCCGAGCTCTTTGCGGACCGTGTCGAGCAGCTGCTGGCGTAGATCAGCCGAGGGTTGCTGGCCCTGCTTGAGGACCACGAAGGCCGAGATGACCTCCATGCGCACCGGATCGGGCCGCCCGGTCACGCCTGCTTCGGCGACCGCGGCGTGCCGCAAAAAGGCCGTCTCGACTTCGATCGTGCCGAGCCGATGCCCGGCGATCTTGATGATCTCATCAGCGCGACCGCTGAACCAGATATAGCCGTCGTCGTCAATCTCAGCGGCGTCGCCCGAGAAGTACACGGTCCGACCGGGCACTTTCTCCCAGTAGTCACGCGCGTAGCGCTCTGGATCGCCCCACAGCGTCGCCGTGAGGCCCGGGAAGGGCTGCTTGATAACGAAGATGCCCTTCTCGTTCGGACCGAGGTCGGCGCCGTCGGGTCCGACGATGCCGGCCTCGATACCGGCGACGGGCAACCCGCCGGAGCCCGGCTTGATCGGCAGCATGCTGACCCCGTACGGGTTGGCGACGATCGGCCCGCCGGTCTCGGTCTGCCACATGTGGTCGAGCACGGGCACACGGTCGTCCAGCACCTCGCGCTGGAGCCACTCCCAGGCAGGCGGATTGAGCACCTCGCCCGCGCAGACCACGCGCTCGAGCGCGCTCAGATCTTGCTTGCGTGCGGGTTCGGTGCCATAGCGCATCAGGAGTCGCACCGCCGTGGGCGAGGTGAAAATCCCGCTTACGTGGTTCTCGGCACTGATGCGATAGAAGGTCTCAGGGCCGGGGTAGTCGAGCGAGCCCTCGAAGGCGATCGTCGTGCAGCCCATGAGCAGCGGCGCGTAGACGATGTAGCTGTGGCCGACGACCCAGCCGATGTCCGAAGTCGACCACCAGATATCCGTTGGCTTGAGATCGAAGCACCAGCGCCCCGTGGCATGGATGTAGACGCCGTACGGCCCGTGGGCGTGGACGGCTAGTTTTGGCGTGGCCGTGGTGCCCGAGGTGGCCAGAATGAACGCCGGGTCGTTGGAGTCCATCTGGGCGAAGCCGGACTCGTGGCCACTGCCGAGGGCGAGGAATTCCTGCCAGCTGATGTCGCGGGCCTGCTGCATCGGCACGACTGGGCCGCCACGCTGGAGCACAACCACGTGCTCGACGGTGGGATTATCGGCGAGCGCTTCGTCGACGATGCCCTTGAGCGGCACGTCCTTGCCCTTGCGGTACGTCACGTCCGAGCAGAAGACTGCCTTCGCGCCAGCCAATCGGATGCGATCGCCGAGCGCGCCGCTGCCGAACCCGGCGAACACCACCAGGTGGATGGCTCCGATGCGCGTGATGGCAAGCATGAGCACGATCGCTTCGAGGCACGTCGGCATGTACACCGCGACGCGGTCGCCGCGCTCGATACCCAAGCCGCGGAGTGCGGCGGCGGTGCGTTTGACCTCTTCGAGCAGCTGCGCGTAGGTCAGCGTGCGTCGTTCGCCACGTTCGTTTTCGGCGATCAGCGCAGCGTGACCGCCCCAGCCGCGCAGCACGTGTCGATCGAGGCAGTTGTAACTCAGGTTGGTCTGCCCGTCGACGAACCAGCGGAACGGAAAATCGGGTGGCCTCCAGTCCAGTACGCGGTCCCAGCGACGGAACCAGTGCAACTTGTCGGCCGCCTCGCTCCAGAATGCGTCAGGATCGTCGCGCGCGTAATGCTGCCAGCGTTTGACGAGCGGATTGACGACGTCCATGGCGCTCTCCTCCCCGGGTGGCCACGGATGGTATCACTGGCCAGGTGCCCGTTCTGAGCTACCTGGAGTTCACCCCTGCGGTGGGTGCTGACGTTGTCCTGGCCGGGTCGGCATTCCTGGTCGGCAAGGTGCGCATAGCTGGGCCGGCGGTACTGAGGGACAGCGCCGTGCTGCGGGGCGATCAGAACTGGATCGATGTCGGCCCACGGTTCCATATCGGCCAGCGTTCGACGATCCATGTGGAACTCGACACGTCGACAAAAGTCGGCGCTGACGTGTGGATCGGCGACGACGCGGTGGTCCACGCGTGCATGCTCGGCGATGGCGTGCGCGTCGAAGACGGCGGCCTGGTGCTCAGTAATTCACGCGTCGGTGCTGGAAGTATTGTGGACCAGGATGCGCTCGTCCCAGAGGGCGTCGAGTTCCCCGAGAACAGCTTCATCAGCGGCACACCGGGGCGGCGTCTGCGCGACACCACGCCCCAAGAGCGGGCGGAAACACGTCAGCACATCGCCGACGAATATTCGCGGGTCAGCCGAGCGTAATCGCGCGCGCCACGATCGATGCGTTCGATCTCGGCGTCGGTCACCTGGCGCAGGATGCGTCCATTGCCGATGACCAGGCTGCGCGGCGGGACGTGCATGCCCTCGGGCACGGTGGCATTGGCGGCGACGATGCTCTGACTGCCAACGCGCGCGCCCGGCAAGACCCGTGCGCCGATGGCGATCAGGCTGCGCGGCTCGACTATGGCACCACTGATGCGCGCGTTGTGGCCGACCGACGTGCCTGCGCCGATGACCGCTGGCTGGCTGGGCGACCCTTCGATGATTGAGTTGTCCTGGACATTGGCGCGTTCTTCGAGGATCACACTGCCACGCAGGACGCTACCAAAGAACACACTCGATTCGTCGGCCATGCGCACGTCGCCAACGACCTGCGCGCCGGGCGCGACGAAGACCAGTGCCTTTGTCATCCTGAGGGGAGTCACCTGCCCTTCCATTCCGGCTTCCGTTTCTCGAGAAACGCGGAGACGCCCTCTTTGAAGTCTTCGCTCATGTAGCACATCAACAACAGGTCGTCGGCTTCTTCGAGCCGGGCCCTTTCGACGATGCGCTGCACGGTCATCTTGGCTGCTTTGATGGTAAGTGGCGCGTTGCCGGCGATCTGCTCGGCCAGCTCGGCGGTGCGCGCTTCGAGTCGCTCGGGCTCGACGATCTCGTTGAAGACGCCCAGCGCGAGCCCTTCTTCGGCGCCGACGAGGCGCGCCGTGAAGATCAGTTCTTTACTCCGCGCGGGGCCGACGAGCGCCACGAGGCGGTTGTAGTTTTGGGTCGACAGGGTATTGCCGAGCGTGCGCGAGATGGGCACGCCGAACCTGACGTCCGGGGTGGCGATGCGCATGTCGCAGCACATGGCAAATGCCGCTCCGCCACCGACCGCCGCGCCGCGGATCATGGCAATGGTGGGCTTTTGCACGTGCTCCAAGCGCGCGCCATACTTGTTGTTGTTGCGCTCATAGTTCAGCGCATCTTCGGGTGTGTTGAAGGCCTTGAACTGCGAGATGTCGGTGCCAGAAACGAACGCTTTGTCACCTGCACCGCGCAGGACCAGGACGCGCACGCGCTCGTCGTTGTCGACATGCTCGCAGCAGGCATAGAGGCCTTCGTACATCGCCCAGGTCAGCGCATTGCGCGCTTCGGGACGGTTGAAAGTCAAGTACGCGACGGCGCCACGTCGTTCATAGAGCAGGTGTTCGGTGTCGGGGACGAACTCAGTGGTCGTCGTGGCCATGCGACAGTCTAGCCTGGGTCAATCGTGGCGTGAGCGGGCTCACCGACCGGCCCTGCGAGCGGGAATTCGAACGGCAGCGTGGGCGTCTCGAAGATCACGCCCGGGTTCATGATGCCCTTCGGATCGAGCGCGGCTTTCAGCTTGCGCATTACGTCCAGGGCTGGGCCGTGCTCGCGCGCCATGTACGGTGCCCGCGCAGCGCCGACTCCATGCTCGCCGGTGACGCTGCCACCGAGCCGCAGCGCCAGGTGGTGAATCTCATCGGCGACCTGCAGGGCGCGCTTGATCTCGTCGGCATTGTGGCCGTCGATCAGGATGCCCGGGTGCAGTCCGCCGCCGCCGATGTGGCCGTACGTCGCGACCAACAGGCCATGTCGCGCGCTGATGTCCTGGATCGCTCGCAATGCCTCGGGGATGCGCGCAACGGGCACGGCGATATCTTCGCCACAGTAGGCTCGCGTCGAGCCCGGGCGGAGCGTGCCGACCGCTGCGCCGACGACCGAACGCGCTTCCCAGAGCGCTGCAATGCGCGCTGGCTCGTCGGACCATTCGACCTGGCGCGCTAACGGCGAAACGACCTCGACGATGCGTTCGGCGTCCCAGCGCACGCCCGGCGGGTTGCCGTCGACCTCGAACAGCAGCATCGCCTCGACCCGCGGCAGCTGCATCGCTGGCCGGTACAAATTGATCGCCTGGATGCTGCGTTCGTCGAGGATCTCGATCGCCGACGGGCTGATGCCTGAAGCGAATACCGTCTGGACTGCCTCGCCGGCGCGCTCGAGCATGTCGAACAGGGCCAGCACGATCGCCCGCGCGGGTGGGATGGCCATGAGCTTGAGGCGCAGGCGCGTGACTACGCCCAGCGTGCCTTCGGCGCCGACTATCAGCTTGGTCAACTCGAGCCCAGCTGAGGACTGCTTGGCGCGCGAGCCGACCGAGCCAGTCTCGATGCTCGTGCCGTCGGGCAAGACGACGTGCAGGCCAAGCACCCACGAGCTGGTCGGGCCGTACTTCACCGCGCGCATGCCGTGGGCATTCGTCGAGGCCATGCCGCCGACCGTGGCCATGCGGCTCGAGCCAGGATCGGGCGGGAAGATCAGCCGATGCGGCAGCAGTGCATCGTTGAGCTTGGCGTGGACGACGCCCGGCTCGCAGATGACCTGCATGTTGCCGACGTCGACGTCCAGGATGCGGTTCATGGCGTTCAGGGCGAGCACGATGCCGCCCTCGAGTGCGACGGCACCGCCGGCCTGACCGCTGGCCGCGCCCCTGGGCGTCACCGGCACGCCCCGTTCGTAGGCGAACTTCATGACGCTGGCCACGTCATCCGCCGACCTGGCAATGACGACAGCTTCTGGAGCGCGTGGCGCGAGCTGGGTCAGGAACGAGGCGTCGTAGGCGTACGTGCGCAGCTCCGCGGGTGCATCCAGAACTGTGCTCGTAGGGAGGAGGGTGCGTAGCTCATCGGCCAGGGTCACGGTGCGCTCGCCGCGTCGAGCAGCTCGGCCAGATGTTTGACCTGGACGCTGCTGCCACGCTCGACCAGGCCGGCGCGCAGCTGCAGCAAGCAGCCTGGGTTGCCGGTGACGATCACCTCCGGGTCGGCCTGTAGGGCATGGTCAAGTTTGCGCTGCTGGAGCTGGCGCGACTCGCTCGGATTGGTGACGTTGTAAATGCCCGCGCTGCCGCAACACAGGCCGGCCTCGCCGATCTCCTGGAGCTGCAGGCCAGGTATGGCGTTCAGCAAGTCGCGCGGCTGGCGGGATACGCGCTGGGCATGCAGGAGATGACAGGCATCCTGATACACGACTCGCTGTGGCATTGGATTGCGCATGGGCAGGTTCGTAGTGATGACCTGGCTGAGGTCGTTGACTCGTTGGCTGAACGCCTGGGCCCTGGATGCCCAGTCGTGGTCAGCGCGCAGGTGATGGGCGTAGTCCTTGAGCATCGCGCCGCAGCCCGCCGAATTGACGACAATGGGGCCGTTGGTGTGCTCGAAGGCTGCGATGTTTTGCTTTGCCAGTTGCAGTGCCCGCGGGAGGTCGCCGCCGTGGGCGTGCAGTGCGCCACAGCAGCCCTGGTTCCTTGGCTGGCTCACGCCGAAGCCGTGGCGCTCCAGAACCCTGATGGTGGCACGGTCGATATCGGCCAGGGCGGTCGACATGACGCAGCCAGCGAAGAACGCCGCGGGATTGGAGCCTGCGCTTTGCCCACCGTCGGGAATGACGAAACTGGCCGGCAAGCTGGGCAGCAGGCGGTCCAACGCTCCGAGGCCGAGCAGCTTCAGGATGCCGAGCTGGCGCACGAGCCACTGCACACCAAGGCGTTGGTAGAGCCACAGCAGCCGCACCAGCAGGCGAAACCGGCGCATATCCATGAACAGCCAGCCAAAGACGACATTGCGGAGCGCCCTTTGCCACCAGGGCCGCCTGTGCTGGGGTTCGACGGCTGAGCGCAGGACAACTTGCAGCGGGTCCATGTGGACGCCGGCCGGGCAGACCGCCGAACAGGCGTCGCACACCAGGCAGTTTGACTCATGCTGGAGCAGGTCAGGGGTGACTTCGAGATGGCCTTCGGCCAGGGCTCGGGCGATGCCGACCCGGCCGCGCGGACCTTCGGCCTCTTCGAGCGACAGAACGTAGGTCGGGCAGGACGTCAGGCACAGCCCACAGCGAATGCAGGCCAGCATGTTGTCGTACTCGGAGGCGAGCTGGGCGTGGGTGGCTTCGAAGCGTGCTGGCGCGGTCACCTTTGTCGATTGTGGCCGAAGCAGTACGATCCTCGTATGCACGGGGCGAGCGGGTCCACCCTGGACAACGAGCATATCGCGGGCATCCTGGAGCGCTTGCGGCGCGAGCCGGCCCTGCGCAACTGGGTGTTGACGGCGCCGACGGGCGCGCTGGCTACGCTCGGCGTCAACCTCGACGACAACGAGCTGGTGCAGCTGCTCGAGCAGATCGAGGCGCTCGACGAGCGCGCATTGCCGGTTACCGCCCGCGACGTCATGTCGGCTGACCCGTTGACGCTGCGGCCGGACACGTCGGTGCACGAGGCGGCGCAGATGCTGGCCGAAAACCGCATCAGTGGTGCGCCAGTGTGCGGCGAGGATGGCAGCATCGCCGGCATCGTCAGCGAGTACGACCTGATCGCACGCTACGGCTCGACGGTGCGCGACGTGATGACGCGCGATGTCGTCTCGGTGCCTGAGACGGCCACGGTGGACCGCGTGCGTGCGCTGCTGGTGACGCAGCGACTGAAGCGCGTGCCCGTCGTCGATGGCTCTGGCCGGTTAGTCGGTCTGATCAGTCGCGCCGACCTGGTGCGCGAGCTGGCCTATCGCTGGCAGTGCAAGCGCTGCAACAACCTGGTGCGTGCGCGCCACCAGCCCGAGGGCTGCCCTCGCTGCGGCGCCGCCGACTCGTTCGAGCCCGCGCCGCCATTGCCCGCCGTGCAGGTCTGTCCGACCTGCGGCAAGCCCCTGTAGCGGTCAGCCGTCAGCCGTCAGCGAACGCACAAATGGCGTACGCCGCCGTCATTGCACGCGCCGCGCGGAAGTGATTTTTCTCTTCCAGAGGGTTAATGGGACGTCGGAAGTGAACGCGGGCCAGCAGTCGGCCGCCGGCACCACCCGCTGCCGGCTGACGGCTGACGGCTGACCATTGACGGCTGACTGCTGACCGCTGACCGCTGACCGCTGAGGGCTGACGGCTGACGGCTGACGGCTGACCGTTGACGGCTGACGGCTGACCGCTGACCGCTGACCGCTGACGGCTGACCGCTGACCGCTGACGGCTGACGGCTGACCGCTGACGGCTAACGGCTGACGGCTACCGGCTGACGGCGAACGGCGAACGGCGAACGGCGAACGGCGAACGGCGAACGGCGAACGGCGAACGGCGAACGGCGAACGGCGAAAGGCGAACAGCTAACAGCTAACGGCTAACGGCTGACGGCTAACGGCTGACGGCCTAGCGCACGCGGGTGAGCACCGAGCGCAGGTCGTCGCCGCGGCAGGGTTTGGGCAGGACGGCGTTGATGCCGCGGGTGAGCAGCGTGGGGTCGTCGATGTCGGTGGCGTAGCCGGTGATCAAGATGACGTAGGAGGCGACGCCGAGGTCGTCGAGGCGTTCGGCGAGCTGGGCGCCGGTCTGGTCGCCCAGGCTGTAGTCGGTCAACACTACGTCGAAGCGACTGTCAGCCAGGGTGTCCAGGGCCGATTGCGCCGAGTTGACGACGGTCACGTCGTGCCCTTGCAACGCGAGCAGGCCACGCAGGCTGCCAGCGAAGGCCGGCTCGTCGTCGACGACCAGCACTCGTAGCCCAGTGGATGCCTTTGGAGTCAAAAGGTCGCTGATGGCAGACTCGAGGTCGGCTCGGCTACACGGCTTGGCCAGCACGACGTCAACGCCACGACGATGAAAGTCTTCGGCGGCGATCTCGCCGGCCCAGCCGGTGAGCATGACCACGGGAGTCTTCGGATGATGCGTCTTCACCTCGGCGGCGACCGCCCAGCCATCGACCTCGGGCATATCGAGGTCGGTGATGACCACGTCGTAGCGTGCTTTGGGCACACGCAGAGCCTCCACGGCCGCGGCGCCGCCCTGGGCGACCGACACCTCCGCGCCCGAGCGCTGCATCAGCTGGCGGACGACCGCGACCAGGCCAGGCTCGTCGTCGGCCACCAGGATGCGCGCGCCTTTGAGCACGGGCGACGGCTGGGCTGGCACCACGGGCTTCGCCTGCGCTGACGTGCCTTCGGCGAGCACCGCCGACAGCACGCCAACGCCCGGGGCCACGGCGCCAGGCGCAAACGGCAAGCGGATCAGAAATGTCGTGCCCTTGCCCTGTTCCGACTCGACGGTGATCGCGCCGCCATGGCGGGTGATGATGCTGTAGGCCACGGCCAGACCGAGCCCACTGCCCTTGGCGCCTTTGGTCGAGTAGAAAGGCTCGAAAATGCGCGCGCGGACTGACTCGGGCATGCCGTGGCCGTTGTCGCGCACCTCGAGCTCGGCCATCCCGGCGTTCCGCCCGGGCCGCGACGAGATCTCGATGGATCCGCCATCAGGCATCGCATCGGTGGCGTTGAACAGCAAGTTGATCAGCACTTCGCGCAGCTCGGCCGGGTCGATGGCCACGCGCGAGAGGCTCCCAGTCGGGGCCAGCGCAAGCCGCACGTCGATCGGCGGGTGGCCTTGCAGCGCAGCGCCCGACCAGCGTGGTCGCGCCATCTCGACCGTGCTCAGCACGGTGTCGTTCAGGTCCGCCGCGGTCGACGGCGTTTCGCCACGCGGACGGGCCACACCCTGCAAATTGCGCACGATGCGCGCGCCGTCCAGCGCTGCCTGGCGCACCGTGCCGATCGCCTGCTGGGCCACCGGCGGCAATTCGTCGGCGTGTAGCAACTCGGTCTGGCCCAGAATCGAGGCCAACAGGTTATTGAAGTCGTGCGCCACGCCTGAGGCCATCTCGCCGATGGCACGCAGCTTTTCCGAGTCCAGCAGCTGGGTGTACAGCCGGCGCGACTCGGTGACGTCGGTATAGACCTCGACGCGGCCGACCACCTCGCCCAGCAGGTTGCGCATAGGCGCGCCTCGGCGCTGGATCGTCCTGGGCGGATCGGTGTCCAGCTCGAACTCGGTCTCGTCGACCTGTGCCGGCTCGGCCAGCACCTCGTCGAGTCGGCTCAGGAACGCATCGAAGTCTCTTGGCCGGATCGTCGCCCCGCCGAAGACCTCTTCCTGAGGCAGGCCCATCGTGCGACCAGTCAGGCCGAACATCTCCTGGAGCGTCTTGTTCGTGAGCCTCAGGATGCCCTCGGTATCGATGACGCACACGCCGCTGCCGACTGACTCGAGGACGGTGCCCAGGGTGACCGCGGACTCGGCCGCCATGCGCCGTTCGCGATGCTGGGCAGCGGCCAAGCGAGCGTTGTCGACGCCGACGCCCAGCAGCTGGGCGAGCGAGCGCACAGCGGCCGTCTGGTCGTCGTCGAAGGCGCATCGTTGGCGGCTGCCGACGATCAGCGCGCCGACGGCACGGCCGTCTCGCCTGCGGATCGGAAAGCCGATGAAGCTGCGCACCGGCAAGTGTGGCGGCAGCGCTGCATCAGGCTGTGCGCCGTCGAGCACGTCACACTCACGGACTTCTTTACCCGACTGGAACAGCGGCGCCAGGATGCCGCTGCCGGCGCCGTACATCGGCAGCGCGGTGAGCGTCTGCTCGTCCGCGTCGCCGGCGCTGGCGCTCAGGCGCCAGGCGCGTTTGGCCGCCGAACCGTGCTCGGGCGCCAGGTACACCGCGGCCAGGTCAGCCCTGGCCAGGTCGGACGCCGAGCGCACGAGCAAGGATGCCAAACGCTCCTCCGGCAGCCCCTCGGCCACCAGATTGGCAGCGTTCGTCAGCGCCGCGAGGAGTTGGGCTTGGCGCGTGTCAACGGACACCCGAGAGCCCGGCGGATGCAGAACCGATGCCGCGATCGCTCACGTCACAGAGCCTATGCCGCCGTCATTGCACGCGCTCACGCGGGAGTAATTCCTTCTCTAAAGAGAAGCAGATCTGAGAAGAGAAGCAGAGCGCTCGTCTCAGAGGCGGCCAGATCTCGGACGAGAAGCAGGGCCTTCGACTCAAGAGGCGGCCAGAATCGTGTGGAGAAGCAGGGCCGGCGCTTCACAGGCCGCCGCGTCGGAGGGGTAGTTCTCCTGAAGGCGAATGCTTCCAGCGATGAACGGCGCGCCGGCGTGCGGATCAGGCCGCGGGCGCCTCGTCGAGGTCGAGGATTTCGAAGCTGCCGGCGTAAACGCGGGTTTGCGCGACGCTGGCGCGCTGCAGCTTGTTGACCACTTCGTCCATGGTCCGCAGCGACATGTCGATCTCGCGCAGGTAGCGCAGCGTCGTGGGATCGAGGTCGGTCCGCGGCTCTTCGAGCAAGAGCTCCATATAGCCCCAGGCAACCGCCAGCGGCTGCTTGAGCTTGTGCGCGACCGCGCCCGCGAGCAGCACCAGAACGCGATTACGTTCGCTTTCCGGATCGCTCACGGACGCGGACTTTTGAATCAGGCGGCTTCGAGCGCGCGGCGCTCGTCGCGGGCAAGGATGCGATCTAGGTCGAGCAGGATGACCAGCCGATCGCTCAGCTTGGCGATGCCGTGCAGGTACTCCGAATCGATGCCGGCCACGACTGGCGACGGGGGCTCGACCGTCGCGGTGTTGACGCGCAGGACCTCGCTCACACCGTCGACCACAATGCCCACCACCTGATCGCCGAGCTCGACGACCACGATGCGGCTGGCGCGGGTGTGGTCGGCCGTCGGCAGGCCGAAACGGCGGCGTAGGTCGACCACCGGAATGACCTTGCCGCGCAGATTGATGACGCCCTCGACAAAGGCCGGCGAGCGCGGGACCTTCGTCACCGACTGCAGGCGGATGATTTCGTGCACGCGCGAAATCTCTACGCCGTACAGTTCGGCTCCGAGCTGAAACACTACGAGCTGTCGCTCGTCGCCACTACCTGCCACGCCCGTGGCTCGATCTTCAACCGCCGCGCTCATCCGCTGCTGGCCCTCGCTTCCTGTTCTGCAGTGGCGCTTGCGGCGCGCACCTGTCCCAACAGGTATCGGCTACACGGCCGGATTCTTGAGCGATTCGTCGCGCAATTCGGCCATGATTCCACGCAGCTCGACCACCGCCTGGTCGAGCGAGGAACGCAGCTCGACGAGCGTCGGCGGGACGTCGTCGTAGCGACCCAATTTGTGGAGCTGTTCGGCCATCTCGGACTGCAGCATGGCCGAGCCAAGCAGCTGCAACACGCGATCGTGGATCCGCTCCGCCAGCGGGTGCGGGGTCACCGGGACGACTGGACGGCCGTCGGCGCGATGCCGTGGGTAATCGCGTAGATGGCGGCCTGCGTACGATCGAGCACGCCGATTTTTTCGAACAGGACCGACAGGCGGTTCTTGACCGTGCTTTCGGCCAGCGACAGCTTGCTGGCAATTTCCTTGTTAGACATGCCCGCCGCGACATGTTGCAAGACCTTGATCTCTGTCTCGGTCAGCTGACCCAGGCCATCCTCGGGCGTCTGCTTGGTGCTCATGCGGCGGAACTCGGACACCACCGAGCTGGTCACTGACGGATCGAGGAGCGACAGACCGCTCGCGACGGCGCGGACCGCGCCAGCCACTTCTGAGACGCGGCTTGTCTTGAGCAGGTAGCCGCGTGCGCCTGCGCGCAGCGCCTGGAAGACGTGGCCTTCCTCGTGGTGCATGCTCAGGATGATCACGCCAATGGTGTTCTTGGCTCGCAGCAGCTCGCGAGTCGCCGACAGACCATCCACGATTGGCATGTTGATGTCCATGAGGACGACGTCGGCCTGCTGTTCGAGGCTGACGCGCTGGACTTCGAGGCCGTCGCTGGCTTCACCCACGATGGTGATCCCGCGCTCCAGCTCCAGCAGCGCTTTGAGGCCCTGACGAAACAGCTGGTGATCGTCGGCCAGAACAACCCGAATGTCGTTGCTACTGCTGCGCTGAGTCTCTCGGTCCTGGTTATGCACGGGCGGTCATTCCTCTGTCCTTTATGGCTGCGGGTCGGCGCTGACCTACTATGGCCAATTCCGCGTGACGGCCGAATAACACTGAAGAGGCGGACACGTAACAGAGATATAACAAATGAGTATCGGACGGGTGTCCTGCACCGGGTGCTGCAGTTCTCGGACCACGTTGCGCGTGCTGACAACACCATTCCCGACCACCCGAAATACCGGGTTTTGCAACCCTGCGGGGGGAGAAATTCGCTGCGGACCGTGCGGGTGGTAATCAGCGGTGCGCCGAAGCGCTCATGCGTTCAGGCGGCCAGGTAGTACCCGACACCCGGGCGAGTACGAATGTGGCGCGGCGCGGACGGATCTGCCTCGACCTTGCGGCGCAGACGGTACATGTTCGTCCGCAGGATCTCGGCCTGGTCGCGGTACTCAGGACCCCATACGCGCGACAGTAGCTCGGCGGGCGTAAACACGCGGCCGACCGCTCGGGCAAGCGTGAGCAGCAAGGCGTACTCGGTGCGGGTCAGGATGACCTCGCGGCCGCCCACGCTGACGCTGTGGTTGCCAGGCACGAGGGTGAGCTCACCAACGGCCAGCACCTGGCCTGGATCGGCCCCACCACCTTCGGTTCGCGTGCGGCGCAGGACGGCAGCCACGCGAGCGACGAGCTCTCGAGCATTGAATGGCTTGGTCAGGTAATCGTCGGCGCCCGCGTTGAATGCGGCGAGCTTGTCGTCATGCTCGTCGCGAGCGGTCAGCATGATCACCGGCACCTCGCTGCCGAGGGCGCGCAGCTGTTGCAGTGCTTCGAGTCCAGACATGCTGGGCATGCTGTAGTCCATGAGGACCAGGTGCGGCTGGTCGCGGATGACGAGCTCGGCGACCTGGGCGCCGTCGCTGGCCAGGATGGGCCGGTAGCCCGCCAGCTTCAACGTCACGCCGACGAACTCGCGCAGGCCTGGCTCGTCGTCCACGACGAGGATGGTCGCTGGCTCGCGCGTCATGGCCTCGGCAGCTCCAGCGACAGGCCGCCACTGGTTCGCGTCAGGCGGCCGTTGTGGGCGGCAAGCGCGGCACGGGTGAACTGCCACCAGACGTCGCATGCCGCTGGTTCACGCCACGGCGCGGCCAACTGGATGTCGAGGACGACGGCCGTAGGTTCGTCACGCAGCTGGATGTGCGCGGAGCCGCAGCGCATCAACAAGTGGTATAGCGCGCGGCCAAGCATCTTGTGGTCGGCCAGCAACGTGACCGGCGGACCGTCCACGACGGTGACATCCGCCTGGGCAGCCATGGGGCGCACGTCGCACAGCACCAGCCGCAGCTCACCGCTGCTGGCCAGGCGCAGCCGAGACAGATCTGCAATGAGCGCATCCATGCGCTCGGCTTCATCCTGGATCTTGCGGGCCCACTCCTTGAGCTCCGCGGGACCTACCAGACCGTCGTCGGCCTGCGCCTCCAACAAGCTGGCGTAGCCATACACGGTCGCCAGTGGCGAGCGCAGCCGATGGCTGACTTCGCGCAACAGATCGAGCGTTTCGGGTGACACGAGCTGTCAGCTATCAGCAATCAGCCGTCAGCGAGCAGCAGTCAACAGGCGAGGCTGCTGAAAGCTGAAAGCTGACGGCTGAAGGCTATTAGTGCTTGATGTTGACCAGGTCCTGGAGGATCTCGTCGGAGGTGGTGATCACGCGCGAGTTGGCCTGGAAGCCGCGCTCGGCCATGATCATGTTGGTGAACTGCTGCGCCAGGTCGACGTTCGAGCCTTCGAGGAAGCCTGTGGCGATCTGGCCGCGGCCGGCGCTATCGGGCGTGCCGATGTTGGCGGTACCCGAGTTGGGCGACGCGGTGAACAGGTTGCCCCCGGCCTTCATCAAACCGCTCGGGTTGGAGAAGCTGGCCAGGGCAATCTGACCGAGCGGCTGCTTGTAGCCGTTCGAGTAGATACCCGTGATGTCGCCGGCGGCGCCGACCGTGAAGGTGGTCAATGAGCCGGCGGAGGCACCGTCGGTGTTCGAGCTCATGTCGGATGGCGACGCGAGCTCCGTCAGCTGGCTGAGATCGACTGCGACCGACAGCGGCGTGTTTGCGCCGTTGGCCATGGTCAGCGTCAGACCGCCCGTGCCGCCCGTAGCAACCTTGCCCGAGCCGTTGAAGGTGACATTGCCGCCTGTGTATGCAATCGCGCTGACCTGCGTAGCCGGCGCGGTGGTGGTCACGCTAACGGCCCACGTGTTGAGTGCCGGCGCCGCCTGCTTGGTGAAGGTCAGCGTCAACGGGATGGCATTACCCTGCGCATCGTAGACCGTCGAGCTGACGGTGGACGTGCCCAGCCCAACGGTATTCGAGTCTAGATTGCCCTTGAGGTCCAGGGTGGTGGAGCCCTTGCCGGTCATGCCAGCGCCAACGGGCACCGAGATGTTGTTGGCTGGAATTGTCGTGTCGATCACACCGGTGATCGGGTCAGCTTGCCAGCCGAGGACATGCAGGCCGCTGGCCGGATTGACCAGCGTGCCGTCGATGCCGAGGTCGAAGGCGCCATCGCGGCTGAACAGCTGCTGCTTGCCGTCGCTCATGACGAAGTAGCCGTCGCCCTGGATGGCCATGTCGGTCAGCTTGCCAGTCGACTGCAGGGTGCCCTGCGACTGGATCGTGTCCACGCCGCTGATCAGAACGCCCAGGCCGACCTGCTCGGGGTTCACACCACCGCGGCCGCCCTGCGGGCCACTGGCACCGCGCAGCGTCTGGCTCAGAATGTCCTGGAATGTGACCCGCGACTGCTTGAAGCCTGTGGTGTTCACGTTGGCGATGTTGTTGCCCACAACATCCATAAACGTCTGGTGGTTCTTCAGGCCAGAAATGGCCGAGAACATCGAACGCATCATATGAGTAGATTCTCCTCTGGGCTACGCAGTTACTTGATTTCGGTGCTACTAACCTTGCGGATAGTGCTGTAGTTGACGTCTTGTCCGTCGATCTGAACGATGGGTGTAACGGCGTCATCGGTTGTCTCAAACCTGACGCCTGTGACCGCGCCAATGACTGCCGATCCGTCGGTTTGATTGGCCTGCACGTACTTACCGATCAGGCTCGCAGCCTGGCTGATCGTCTGAGTGTTGCTGGTCTGCTGGATGACCCCGCGCAGCGCCTGCGTTTCCTCGAGGGCGCTGAACTGCGCCATCTGGGCGATCATGGCCGTGTCATCCATCGGCTTCATGGGATCCTGGTTCTTCATCTGGGCCATCAGCAGCTTCAGGAAATCCATCTTGCCGAGCTGATTGGCCTGACCCTTGGGTACGGTCTTGATGCCCGGCAGGATCGTCGAGGGCTCCGTGATCTGGGTGCTTAGTGAAGTAGGCATGGGGCTCTCCTGGGCGCTCAGACGCGGTAGTCGATGCGCGAGTTGGACGCCGTGCTCGTAGCGCGGACATCGTCGGTGGCACTGACTGGCGCGTCGGCGATGCTGGTGAAGCCACCGGCTGCGCGCGAGTTGTGGTCGCGGTCGTGCTGAGTCTGCTGGCCCGTCTGGCCGAAGCTGGCCTGACCGCCATCAGATCGGAAGCTACCGGACTGACCTGACAGGCTGGAGTCCGTGGGACCGCTGACGCTCATGATCAGCCGTTCCGGGGCGATGCCCTGCAGTGACAGCGCGTCGCGCAGCTGGTTCCATCCAGCCTGCACAAGGTCCGCCGTGGCCGCGTGTTCGACGTTGACGTGCAGCTCGAGACTGCCGGCCGCGCCATACTTGATCGTCACGCCAACACCACCGAGGTCATCGGGGTGCAACTGGATGCGTACACCGCGACCGCCAGGCAGGCGGTACAGATCGGCCTGATGGGCGATCTGGCTCACCACATGCGCAGGCTTGACGTCGCTTGGTGCGTCGGTGCGTTGCGTTGCCGCTGCTGCGACGCTATTGAATGACGGGCCTTGCGCATCCGTGCGCTGACTGGCGTCGACTCCGTTCGTGGAGGCCTCGTCACCGGTGGTGTCTGTATCGCCGTCGCTATTGCCCGCCGGCTGGCCAAAGTGCTGGCTCAACGGGACTTGCTGCATGATGGCGGCTGACGCGGCGGGTGCGTCCGCAGTGAGGGCCGCATCGGCCTTCGGCTGTGCGTGTGCTGTCTTGGGCTTGGCCTCGGGGGCCATTGGCTGCAGGGTCAGCGCCTCGATCGGCAACGACGGCTGCGCCTCGGGTGTGACCGGCGTCATGTGCTGGAGCAGCTCGGCCGTGTTGGGCGCTGGGCTGTGCTCGGCCCGGCCGGATGCGTCGGCCGGTTCGACCGCTGCATCTGCCTGCTGCTGCAGATGCCGGGCAGGCACATCGGCGGGGGCGGCCTGCATCAGCGGTGCGAGCATGGGCGTTTTGACAACTGGCAATGCGGCCGGCGCGGCCTGCGACTCGTCGACGACTGCGAACATGGGCTGCAGGGGCAGCTGGGCTGGCACGGGCACGAAGCCCAGCGCAGCCAACGCCTCGGGCAGGATGTCCGCCAGGTCGGCGTCGTCGGTGTCGTCATCGGCAGGCGGCGCCGGGACCGCTGGTTCGGATGTGGCCGCGGTGACGGTAGGCTGCGGCAGCAGACCGATACTGGCCAACGCCGACTGCAGCTGAGTCAGGAACGAGCTGGCCGTCGGATCGGCGGCCGCCGTACCCGGGTCGCGCGGGGCTTGTGCCGTGGCTGCTGACCCACCCGTCGTGGGCGCGACAGAAGCGACCGGCAGCGTGGAAATCTCAGGCATTACGTCTCCAGTGCCTAGCGGCCGCCGCTGATCACGTTGCGCAAGATGCTGAGTCGGGTCGACATCGCTTGCGTCAGCGCGCTATAGGTCAGGTTGGCTTCGCTCAGCATTTCCATCTCGCGATCGATGTCGACGTTGTTGCCGTCACCGCGCGTACTGGTGGCATCCACGATCGAAGCGCGGCTGGCCGCGGCGTTGAGCGTGGTCTGATCCGTCGTCAGGCCACCGCGCGCGCGAGTCATGGCCGACTTGAGCGTGTCTTCGAAGCGCACTTCGGACGCTTTGAAGTTCGGCGTGTCGATATTTGCGACGTTGTTGGCGATCGCGCGCTGGCGCGCGGCCAGGCCGGTCATCGCCGCGCGGATGTACGCGTCGCTGCCGCTGAACCGGATGTTGTTAGCTGAATCAGGCATTCGTTGAGGTCCCGTTCGAGTCCGCCCATATTCGGCTGAACTGGGCCTTAAACCCCAGTACCTTTGGTACATATCGCTGTGTCTCTTGGTATGGCGGAATACCGCCAAATTTCTGGACTGCACCGGGACCTGCGTTGTAGGCGGCTAGCGCGAGGCGCTCGTCGCCCTTGAATTGCTTCAGCAATCCGCCCAGGAATTTGGCTCCGCCCTCTAGTGCCTGACCTGGGTCAAACGAGTTGGTCACCCCCAGGCCGCGGGCCGTAGCGTCCATCAACTGGGTCAGGCCCTTGGCGCCGACGCCTGACCTGGCGTTGGGGTTGAAGTTGCTTTCGGCTTTGACCAGGCCCGCCAGCAGGGCCGGATCGACGCCGTGCTTCTTGGCGGCAGCTTCGATCTGGGCAGCAAATGGCACTGGGCCGCTGCCGATATCAGCCGCGATGGCGGGGGCACCATGCGGGCGGGCGACTGTCGGCTTGGGCTGCTGCGCCTTGGCCAGGGTGGCCGCGAAGCTGCTGGCCTCGGCCTTGGGTGGGGCCACACCGCGGCCAGAAGCAGCGGCCAGGGCGCGCTGGAGCGCGGCTGAGCGAATGATTGGAGCGTTCGTCATGCGGCCGACCTCTGGCGCGCGTGGACGCGGGCGGCGATCTCGTCGGCCTCGCGCAACTCGACGCGGCGCCTCACTTCAGCGCGTTCGGCGGCACGCTTGGCCAGGACGCCTGCGAGCGCTTTGACGGCCTGGTGCGCCGACGCCATCCAGCCACGCGCTTCGTCGGCCTCAGCCTGCACCGCTTGCAGCCGCTCGCGCTCGACCATCACCTGCACGTCGCACCAATCGAGCAGTGTCTCCAGGTCCCCGAGCACACCGACGGCTAGCGGCACGCCCGGCAACGGGCGTTGAGCAGCGTCGATCTGGCCGAGCACCATGCGCACTCGCGATTGGGCAGCGAACAGCGCCTGAGCCTGCTCCTGCAGCGTGAGCTCACGTGCTGAAAGCACTTGCTGGGCTTGCTTGAAGGTCTCCTGGCGCTGTTCGAGCGCGACCTCCAGCGCGGCGTCAGGCCGCCGCGCCATCGGTCATTTCCTCGTTAGCAATCGCCTTCAGGCGGGCGATGGCCTCCGCCAGCTCAGTCGGGCTGTCCGGCGGCTGACGCAGGAAGCGTTGGATGTGCGGCTGCAGGCGCAGCGCGCGATCGATCTGCGGGTTGGAGCCGGCGACATACGCGCCGATATTGATCAGGTCGCGCGCTTGCTGGTACGAGAACATTGCGTCACGGATCAGGCTCGAGGCGGCGCGGTGGTCCTCGCTGGCCAGCGTCTGGAACAGACGGCTGACGCTCTGCAACACGTCGATGGCCGGGTAGTGGTTCTCCTGGGCCAGCGTCCGTGACAGAACGATGTGGCCGTCGAGAATGCCCCGCACGGTGTCCGCGATCGGGTCCTGCATGTCGTCGCCGTCGACCAAGACGGTGTATAGACCGGTGATCGAGCCGCGCTCGGAGGTACCAGCGCGTTCGAGCAGACGCGGCAGCATGGCGAACACGGACGGCGGGTAGCCGCGTGAGACTGGCGGCTCGCCGACGGTCAGGCCGATCTCGCGCTGCGCCATCGCAAAGCGGGTGACCGAGTCCATCATCAGGGTCACCTGCTGGCCCCGCGCGCGGAACCACTCGGCGATCGCGGTCGCCACCCAGGCACCCTTGAGACGCTGCAGCGCCGGCTGATCGGAGGTCGAGACCACCACGACCGAACGTGCCATGCCCTCTGGTCCGAGGTCCTTTTCGATGAATTCCTGGACTTCGCGACCGCGCTCACCAATCAGCGCGATCACGTTCACGTCCGCCTCGCAGTTGCGGGCGATCATGCCCAGCAGCGTGCTCTTGCCGACGCCCGAACCAGCGAAGATGCCCATGCGCTGGCCGCGGCCAGTCGTGAGCAACCCGTCCAGCGCCCGCACGCCCGTCGCCAGCGGCTGGCGGATCGGCAGGCGGCCGAGTGGGCTGGGCGGCGCATCGGTGATGCGCGTCAGGCGCGAGGTATTCAACGGGCCCTTGCCGTCGATCGGCCGCGCCAAACCGTCGATGACGCGGCCCAACAGCTCCTCGCCGACCGGCACTGAGAAACCGCGGCCACTGGGAAACACTGCCGTGCCTGGCCGCACGCCGTGGGTCTCGGAGAACGGCATCAGTATCAGGCGATTGTCACGGAAGCCAACCACTTCGGCGGTGATGCGCGAAGCCCCTGCCGTGGCGCGCTCTGGATACAGGTGGCAGATTTCGCCCAAAGGCAGGCGCAGACCTTCGACTTCGATGCTCAGGCCGACGACCTGGACCACTCGGCCCTGGTAGCGCAGCGCCGAGGACTGAGCAATCAGATTGCGATGAGGTGCGAGATCAAGCACTGATCGTCTCCGCGTCCGACTCGTTGCTGCTCACGTCCATGACGAACGTCCACAGCGCATTGCCGAGTTGGGCCAGCTTGGCGTCTAGCTGTGCGTCGACCTGACCCTGGGTGGTATCCACAATTGCGCCGCCGGCTTTCACACGCTCGTCGCCGAGCAGCTCGATGCGCTCGGGGTTGATGCCCGGCGGAACGACCTGCGCCCAGCGGCGACGCAGCAGCTCCACGTCATCGGGATTGACGCGCACGCGGACCGCGGTGCGCGCGTCCATCTCCTCGAGAGCGGCGCGGATGACGTTGATGGCGAGGTCAGGCATGTTCTCGACCTCGCGTTCGATCACCTTCTGAGCGATCTGCAGCGCCAGGTCGACGACCTGCCGCTCGGCCGCGCGGAAGAAGCCCGTGTGGCTTTCGAACACGTTGCCGACCAGCGCTTGCAGGTGCCGGATCGACTGCGCCAGGGTGGCCTCAGCGGCCGCCTGGCCCTCAGCCACACCCTGCTCGTAGCCAACGCTGTAGCCCTGCAGCCGCGCCGCCTCTTCGATGGCGGCGAAGTCAGGCGGCGGCGGGGGAGGCGTCTCGACGATTTCTTCGAGCGCCTCCTGGTGTGCCAGCACGAGGGCAGGGCTGATCGGCACCGATAGCGAGATCGGTCGGTCGACACCGACCTGCTCGCTGCGCAGGACCCGCTGCGCTCCGAAGATACGTGGTGGGGAGTGGGGAGTGGGGAGTGGGGAGTGGGCGCGAATTAGGGACGACTGCCGAGACATGCCCTCACTCCTCATTCCTCGCTCCTCACTCCTAAACAAGGACGTCCTCGCCACCGCGCTGCACGACGATCTCTTCAGCATCCTCGAGCCGTCGAACGATGTTCACGATCCGCTGCTGGGCCTCTTCGACCTGGCGCAGGCGGACAGGTCCACCGATCTCCATCTCTTCGCGCAGCGCCTGGGCGGCGCGCGTCGACTGGTTGCGGAAGATCCGCTCCTGGAGCTCCTCGCTCGTGCCGCGCATCGCCAGCGACAGATCCTTGCTGTCGACCTCGCGCAGCACGCGCTGCAACGAGCGATCGTCGAGCCGAACGATATCGTCGAAGACGAACATCAGCTTGCGGACTTCGGCCGCCAGCTCAGAGTTGGCATCGTCGAGATATTCGAGAATCTGCTTTTCCGTACCGCGGTCGACCGTGGTGAGCATGTTGACCAGGAACTGGGTGCCACCCGTCGACGTGAAGTCACGGCTGATGACCGAGCTGAGCTTGCGCTTCAGCACTTCCTCAACCTGCTCGACCACCTCAGGTGGCGTGCGGTCCATCGTGGCGATGCGCAGGGCGACTTCACTGCGCATCTCGGGCGCGAGGTGCGTCATGGTCTGCGCGGCGTGCGTAGCCTGCAGGTGCGACAGGATGAGCGCGATGGTCTGCGGGTGCTCACTGCCGATGAACTGTGCCAGCTGCGACGGGTCTGAATCGCGGGCGAAGCCGAAGCGCTGCGGGCGGCGCGAGGCGGCCATGCGCTCGATGACGTCCTGAGCCTTGTCCTTACCCAGTGCCCGGACGAGCATTTCGCGGGCGTAGTCAGCACCACCCGAGGTGATGAAGTCGCGCGCGACGGCCATGTGGTAGCACTCTTCGAGCACCTGACCTTTGGTCTCTTCGCTGATCTTTTCGAGCTGGAAGATTTCGAACGTGAGCGTCTCGATGTCGGTGTCCTTGAAGTGCTTGAGCACTTCTGAGGAGACCTCGGCGCCGAGTGCGATGAGGAGCGCGGCCGCCTTGGCGCGGCCCTTGAGACCTTTTTGACCGATCAGAGTCGCCATTAGTTGCTTTCTTCCGAGAAGGTGAAAGTCAGGGTGGTCATTTAGTTGCGGCGGTCCTCGTCCATCCAGGTCTGGATGAGCTGGGCCACAGTTGCTGGGTTGGACTTGCCGAGGGTCTGAATCTGCTCGCGGATGTAGACCTTCTGCGGGTCTTCCGTGATCGGTTGCGCATTCGGCATGAACGGCTTGGTCGCTCGGCCAGGCACGACTGGCTGCTGCACGTCCGGCGTGGCCGCCTGGGCAGGCTGGGCGGTCGCTGCCTGCGCGGCGATCAACTCAGCGGCGGCGCTGGTCTTGTCCTTCTTGCTCTTACCGCGTGAGAGGACGAAGAAGAGCACGATGAGCATCAGCAGCGGGCCAAGCGCGAGCACACCGAGGCGGGCGTATGACATGACCTGGTCCTTCTGGGCCGCATCGGCCATCGCAGCCTGGGTGGACTGCAGCTCTTCGCGGTTGAAGGCCAGCGACGTGACGGTCAGGACGTCACCGCGGGTGGCATCGATGCCTGCGGCGGCGTTGATCGCGTTCTGGACGTTCTGGATCAGCGCGGCGTTGGGATTGTTCGGATCGTCGTCGAGCATCACCGAGACGCTCTGGCGCTTGACGGTGCCTGGAGCGGTGACGATCTTCTGAATCGACTTATTCAACTCGTACGTGGTGTCGCGCTCGGTCTTGGTCGTCGCGCCGCCGGTCCCAGCGCCCGCACCCTGATACGTCGGCACAGTGCCGTTGTTGGCCTGCGTGCCCGGCACGCCACCTGCGCCCGCGGCGCCGTTGGTTGTGGTCTCGCTGATCTCGTGGTTGGTGCGTACTGGGGTCTGCGTCGGATCGCCCGGCGTGTAGGACTCATTGGTCTGCTCGACCTGGTCCCAGTTCATCGTCGCGCTGACGCGGACGGCGGCCTTGCCACTGCCGAGCACGCGATCGAGGAGGGCCTGGAGATCACGTTCGACGGTCGCTTCGTAGCCGCGTTGCTGATCGAGCTGCTTGTTGCTCAGCCCAGTCAGCGGGCTGTTGTCGTCGCCGGACAGCATGTTGCCGTTGACGTCGACGATGGTCAGGTTCTGCGGCTTGAGGCCTTCGACGCTGCTCGCGACCAGGTTGGCGATGGACCGCGCCTGGGCGGTGTCGAAGCGCTTGCCCGCCTTGAGCTTCAGGATGACGGACGCCGTTGCGTCCTTCTGCTGGGTAGTGAACAGGGACGGCTGCGGCAGCACGAGGTGCACGCGCGCCGATTCGACCGCCTCGAGGCGGCCGATCGATCGGGCGAGCTCGTTCTCGAGCGCGCGCTGGTAGTTGACTTTCTGGGTGAATTCGGTCTGGCCGAACGAGTTCTGGTCGAACAGCTCGAAGCCGGAACCAGCCGTCGGCTTGCCATTGAGGCCAGAGCCGGCCAGCGCCAGGCGGGCTTCCTGGAGCTGCCCACTTGGGACCCGCACGACGCCGCCCTCGGCCAGCTCGTACGGAATCTTGGCGGTCTTGAGCTTTTCCACGACCATCGCCCCGTCCTCTGGGCTCAGCCCGGAGAAGGCGATGGCCGAGTCAGGCGTTCGACCGACCGTGCTGACGACGAAGAACAGACCGAGCGCGGCCGCCAGAATGACGCCGAGGCCGACGCGCTGAACGCGGCTGAGGCCGCCCCACACGCGCAGAATTGGTTGGAGAACAGGGTTCAGGGCGTCCATGGCTCAGTTAGACGCTCATCCGCATGATTTCCTGGTAGGCGTCCACCAGCTTGTTGCGGACCTGGAGAGCCATCGAGAAGCCGAGGCTGGCCTGCTCGGTGTTGAGCATGACTTCGTGAATGTCGATCGGTTGGCCCGAGGCGAGCTTCAGCGCCGAGGTGTCGGCCTGCTGACCGAGCTGGCCCAGCGCGCCGACGGCCTGCTTGAGGGCGGCACCGAAATCGGCACCAGCAGCCTCGCCGGTCTTGACGGGCGTCGCGATGGGCTTGAGGGGGGAGAGTCCACCGAGGACTCCGCCGACGTTCATGGGCATCTTCGAGCAGCTCCTCTAGTTAGGCCCGACCGAGATCGATCGAGCGCTGAGCCATTTGCTTGATGGAGTTCAACACCGTCACATTCGCCTCGTAGGCGCGGCTGGCCGACAGCATGTCGGTCATCTCGGTGGTGGTGTCTACGTTCGGGTAGGCGACCATGCCAGTGGTCGGGTCGGCATCTGGGTGCGCGGGGTCGTACACCTCGCGAGCGGGCGCCTGGTCGCGCACGATGGACGCGACTTGCAGACCGCCGCCGGCGGCCCCGGGCGTCTGCGCGAGCGGCTCGAAGACGACCTGCTGGCGCTGGTACGGCTGGCGCTGGCCGTTCACGCGCGTGGTGTCGGCGTTGGCGATGTTGCCCGCGATGACGTCCATGCGCAGTCGTTGCGCGGTGAGCGCCGATCCCGAGATGCGCATACTGCTGAAGAGACCCATGCCTGCCCGTTGCCTCCGAGTGATTGCGCGGAGTGTGCGTCAGGTAGGGGCTATTTCATTAGGGATAACCGGCCCGATCCGGCTGGGCGGAAGTACTTGTTTAGCTGGACTGTCCCGGTCAGGCGTTCATGTGCGCAGCAGTCAGCAGGCGGCCCGCGTGGAGCGCCAGGTCGAGCGTCAGGCAGCGACCGGCGTCGTCGACGAACGGGCCCACGAGCTGCTCGAGGCGCTCGAGGCGGTAGCGCACGGTGTTGTAGTGGACGAACAAGGCGCGCGCCGCGGCGGCGGCGTTGCGATTGGCAGCCAGAAACACCTCCAGCGTGACCAGCAGATCGCAGCCTGAGTGGCCACGCTCATAGGCGAGCAGACGCCCGAGGACGTCGTCGTGGAAGGTACTCAACTCCGGCTGCGGGCACGACAGCAGCAAACGACTGAGGCCAAGCGCCTCGTAGACGTAGACGTCGGTGGCGCTACCTGCCCGGCGGCCGACCATCAAGGCTCGTAAGGCTTCGGTAAAGCTGGCGCGTAGCTCGAACGGGTTGCTGTAGGTCTGTCCGACACCGATCGAGGTCCCGATTGCTGGCTGGCCGGCGGCAGCCGCCGCGTGCAGTGCGCGCGCCGCATTGATCATGTCCTCGGCACGGGTTAGTGACGCGATGCCAGCACTGCGCTCCCAGATGATGGCCTCGCGACCCAGGCTGGCACGCGCCGCGTCGGCCAGGCGCGTACGGGCACGGCGTTCGTCCACTGTCCCCGCCAGCTCGGCAAAGCGCCGGCCGCCGACTGTGTCGATTTCCGCGACCAGCACACCGCGCGGCACAGTCAGGTCCCAGCCGAACGCCACCGCGCGTTCGTGCAGCACTGCCCACTCGGTGAGGTGGCCAGTCACGAGCTCGTCGAGGCAGGTCGCCTGGAAGCGCCGATCCGCCTCAGCTACCGCGCGGGCCTGCACCAACCGCAGCGCGGCCACCGTCGACGCGTGCTCAATCGCCATGAGCTCGTCGTCGACCACTCCATCCGGTTCGGCGAGTACGACGGTTGCGCCATGAACGTCTGGGCCGGCCTGGATCGGCTGAATCGCCGCCGACAAGGCACGCCCCGACCGGGGCAGTTTGACCCAGCGCAGCGGCCCCGGCTCGAGCCCATCGACGAGCGCAGGCCAGTGTGCGGGGTCGATCTCGAAGTCGGCCGTGCGAGCCAGCACGTCTCCTTGCAGATCGAGCAGCGCGACAGGATGGTCGATCAGGTCGGCCAACGCCTGGGCAATCTCACGCGCCCCGCCACCGCTCAGCACAATCGCGGTGAAGCGCTCGTGGACCGCCGCGGATCGCGTCAGGCGCACTGCTTGCTGGTTGAGGATCAGGCCAAGGACCGCATTGATGATGTCCGCCAGCGCCGTCTGCGGCGGCAGCTCCAGCAGCGGAAAGTCGAGCCGGTCGGCAGCCTCACGCATCACCTGGGGTACGTCGTCGATGTAGCGCGCGGGTTTGACCGCCAAGCCGGCTAACCCGCGCTGCGCCAGGCGCGGCACGAGCTCAGCCAGCGCAGCGCGATCGTCGCGCAACGGATAGGTCGTCGTGAGCAGCAGCTCGTCGGGCTTGACCCAATCGAGGATGTCGGGGACTTCCATCACGTTGACGTAGCGCACTGTTCGGCCGAGCCCGCTTGCGCCAGCCAGCACCCGCACCCCGTCGAGAGCGGATAGCCCGAGTGCCTCGCGGAGTGGGACTCCTTCGACCAAGGTGCAGCTCCCGACAAAGAAAGTCCGCCAACATTAGCACAAGCTGCCAAAGCCAGGCAGGCCAGGGTCGGTTACTCTGCCACAGGTCCGCGAGCATGGCCGGCCCCATCCACGCTCAGGTCATCAGCACCGCGATCGCGCCCTACGTCACAGGCTCGAGCGTGATTGGACGCGTCCAGAGCGGGTTCAGCGCGGCGCTGAATGTCGAGTTCGGCGACGAGCTCGTGACGTTCGCCGCGCCGAGCACGGGTGCGCTACCCAACGGCGTTGTGCTCGACCGGGCCGCGGATCTGCATATGCCCCGCGGAGCAGTCGTCTGGAGCGATGGCCACGCGGTGCGCTGCATGCACCTGACCATCGAGCTAGACGGCGCGCAGCTGTGGTCCCCGGTCCTCGGGCGAAGCGGCCCATTTCGTCCGTTGGCCGAGGTTCGTGGCCCGCTGGTTGTGGCCCTGCGCCGACGCGCGGTGATGGGCGGCTTCTCACCCCTTCTGTGGCGGATTGCGCGTTCGGAACTGCCGATCGTCGAGCCGCGGGGTTACTCGGCCATCCAAGAGATCATGCGCGCTGTCTCCGAACTGGACGTGGACGGTATGGTTGCGGCTGCCCGGCGTCTCGTCGGGCTCGGCGAAGGGTTGACCCCATCCGGCGACGATTTCCTGATCGGTTTCGCTGCCGCCTTGCGTTCAGCCGACCACCCGCTGCAGGCGAAGTTCGCAACCGCGTGCCACCAGCTTGCGCGGGATCGAACGACGAGTGTCGCCGAGATGTTCTACCGGTTCGCAGCGCGCGGAGCGTTCAGTGCGCGACTACACAGATTGGTCTCGAGTCTGAGCGATCCTGCCGTCGATCTGACCACCGAGCTCGAGCTGGCACTGGCCTGGGGAGCCAGCTCAGGAGCGGATTGCCTGCTGGGAGTGTTGCTTGGCGGTGAGGGCGCCCGCTCGCCGTCACTGGCTCGTGCGGAGGTTGCATGACGATCACGGTGCTCGTCCCTGGTGCGCCCGGAGTGGTGCAGGCGTACGTGTTGCCGAATACGTATCGCGACTCGGTCGAGCTGATGCGGGTGGCGGCTGAACTGGAGCAACTGCCGGGCATCCAGCGGGCGGCACTCGTCATGGGCACACCGGCCAATTGCGCCATCCTGGCGGACGCGGGACTGCTCATCCGCGAAGCACGCGACGTTGGCGTGAACGATCTGGTGATCGCAGCTGGCGGCGAATCAACTGATGCGGTCGCAGCCGCGCTGGATAGAGCGCGTGTCTTGCTGGCTAGCCAACCCACGCCGGCGGCATCCAGTGCTTCGGTGCTGCCCGCGCCGCGCACCATAGCCGAAGCCGTTGCCGATCAGCCGTCGTCAAAGCTGGCGATTGTCTCGACGCCGGGCACCTACGCGACCGCCGAGGCACTCAAGGCGCTGAAGCGCGGGTTGCACGTGTTTCTGTTCAGCGACAACGTCGCTCTGGCCGACGAGATCGAGTTGAAGCGGCTCGCCGCACGCAAGCACCTGTTGTTGATGGGTCCTGATTGCGGTACGGCCATCGTCGACGGCATTCCGCTCGGTTTCGCCAACGTCGTGCGGCGCGGCCAAATTGGGCTGGTGGCGGCCTCAGGAACGGGCTTGCAGCAGGTGTCCTGTCTGGTCGATGCGCTGGGTGAGGGGGTTTCGCACGCGATCGGCGTCGGCGGCCGGGATCTCGACGAACAGGTCGGGGGCATGATGATGCTGGCCGCGCTCGAGTACCTGGCGAGCGATTCCGATACGCATGTCATCGTGCTGCTGTCGAAGCCCCCGGCGGCGTCGGTCGCGCGGGCTGTGCTGGCGCGCGCTCAGGCATCTGGCAAGCCGGTCGTGGTCAACTTCCTCGGCGGCTCCGACACCGTCGAGCATGACGGCAGCCTGGTGCGCGTGCCAACGCTCGAGGAGGCCGCGGTATGGGCAGTCGCGTTGGCGCGCGGCGAGGCGACGGCCGCAGCCCCGCGGCTGGCGCCGGAACTCGTGGAGCAGGTGCGCGTCGCTGGCAGCCGTCTGAGGCCCAGTCAGTGGCGCGTGCGTGGCCTGTACAGCGGCGGGACCCTGTGCAAGGAGGCCGCGCACGTGCTGCACGATCTCGGCGCGGGGCATGAGCTGGTCGACCTGGGCGATGACGAGTTCACGGTTGGTCGACCGCACCCGATGATCGATCCGCGTCTGCGCAACGAGCGCATCCTGGAGGCGGCGGCTGACCCGACGACCGCGGTGCTGCTGCTGGACGTCGTGCTTGGCTACGGCGCACATCCCGACCCCGCCAACGCGTTGCTGCCCGCACTCGCAGGGGCCACGGATGTCGTGGTTGTCGCTTCGGTGTGCGGCACGGCGGGCGACCCGCAGGGGCTGAGTCGGCAGTGCGCCGTGCTGCGCGAGGCTGGTGTCCTCGTGGCACCGAGTAACGCTCAGGCAGCCCGCCTCGCGCGTCTGGTCGTAGAAGGTCGGGGCTGAGATGCCGATTCTGAGCGAGGCAGACACTGTCCTGAACATTGGCCTGGCTGGTTTTGCGGAGCCGGCGCGCGCGCTCCAGCTAGATTGGCGGCCGCCCGCGAACGGCGATCGCGAGCTGGGACTGCTCGTGGCACGACTCGAGGACGACCCCGACGATCCGATTGGGGCGCAAGTCGCCAAGGCGAATGCGACCGCTGTGAGCCGACTGCTCGCGGCGCGGCCGCTGCTCGTCGACGTGCGCCCCGCGCGCGAGGTCGTGCCCGAACTCGGCGATCGACTCCTGCTGCACGCCGGTCCGCCGATCGAATGGTCGGCCATGTGTGGACCGATGCGCGGGGCGGTGGTTGGCGCGATGCTGTTCGAGGGTTGGGCTACGGACCCTGCGCAGGCGGTCGCCCAGGCCAACGCAGGCGCAATTCGCTTTGCGCCATGCCACCATTTCGGCGCGGTGGGACCGATGGCCGGGCTGCTGTCGCCGTCGATGCCGGTCGTGGTGGTTCAGAACGACAACGAGCCAGGCAACCGCGCCTTTGCCACGATGAATGAGGGGCTTGGCAAAGTGCTGCGTTTCGGTGCCTATGACCAGTCGGTCCTGCACCGGCTGACGTGGATGGCCGCAACGCTCGGCCCGAGCCTGTCGCGCGCGCTGCATGTGGCTGGGCCGATCGATCTGAAGGTGCTGATCGGCCAGGCGCTGCAAATGGGCGACGAATGCCACAACCGTAACGTGGCGGCGACCGCGCTCTTCGCACGACTGCTGGCGCCAGCGCTGGTGCGTCAGTTGGAGACCGCGAACGCTGCCACTGTGCTCGACTTTCTGCTCGACAACAATCACTTTTTCCTGAACCTGTCGATGGCGGCCTGTAAGGTCAGCCTGGACGCCGCGCACGCTGTGCCTGGATCGACCATGGTGACCGCCATGGCGCGCAACGGCGTCGAATTCGGCATTCGCGTCAGCGGCGCCGGCGACACGTGGTTCACCGCACCGTCGACCGTGCCTGACGGCCTGTACTTCGCTGGTTACGGGCCGCAACACGCGAATCCCGATCTGGGCGACAGCGCGATCACCGAGACGGCCGGTATTGGCGGCTTCGCCATGGCAGCCGCGCCGGCCATCGTGCGGTTCGTGGGTGGCGACGCCGCTGACGCACTGCGTTACACGCAGGAGATGGGCCGCATCACGCTGACGCGCAACCCCAACTACGCGCTGCCCAGCCTGGGTTTCGCTGGAACGCCAACAGGCATCGACACGCGGCGCGTCGTCGAGAGCGACACCGCGCCGGTGATAAACACCGGGATCGCTCATCGCGAGCCGGGGATTGGCCAGATCGGAGCCGGCATTGCACGGGCGCCGCTGGCGTGCTTCGCCGACGGACTCCGCGCGGTCGGCCAACGGCTGGGTGTAAAGGTCGCATAGTGGTGCGCTCTGCGCTCATTGCGATCGGCGGCAACGCGCTGATTGCCGACGGTGAACAGGGCACGATCGAGCAGCAGTTCGGCAACGCACGAGCCATTTCACGGCAGGTTGCAGCGCTGGTAGACGTCGGCTGGCGTGTCGTGGTGACGCACGGCAATGGGCCACAGGTTGGGTTCATCCTGCTCCGCTCTGAGTTGTTCAAGGGCGAGCCGTTCATCCCCAAGTTGCCGCTCGATGTGTGCGTCGCGGACTCGCAAGGTGGCATCGGCTACATCCTGAGCAACAGCCTGCTCAACGAGCTTGGCGCGGGCCGCGTGGCATGTCTGCTCACCCAGTGCGTTGTGGATGCCCAGGATGCGGCGTTTCAGCATCCCAGCAAGCCGATCGGGCCGCCGTTCACCGCCGAGGAGGCCGACGAGCGACAGCGTGTCGATGGCTGGACGATGGTTGAGGACGCCGGTCGGGGGTACCGCCGGGTGGTGCCGTCACCGCGTCCAGTGCGCATTGTCGAAACGCACGCCGTCCAGGTTCTGCTCGAGGCCGGGCTGGTCGTGGTCGCCGCCGGCGGGGGCGGCATTCCGGTCATCGAAATCGCGCCGGGCGTATATCGCGGCGTCGAGGCGGTGATTGACAAAGACCTTGCCTCGGCGCGACTGGCGGCCAGCTTACGTTTGCCGCTGCTGGTGATCTCGACCGGCGTTGAACGGGTCGCGGTGCACTATCGGCGGCCCGACCAGCGTGACCTGGATCGGGTGGGTCTCGCCGAGGTGCGCCGCCACCTGGCCGCGGGCGAATTCCCGGAAGGAAGTATGGGGCCGAAGATGCGCGCCGCTATCGAGTTCCTGGAACAAGGGGGTGAAGAAGTCATCATCACGTCCGTGGGCTGCTTGCAGGCCGCCATTGCTGGCCAGGCGGGCACCCACATTACGCGCGACGACTAGACGACTAAAGGAGGGACCGCATGCCACGGGTTATGGCGGAGCCGTACGAGTTCGAATTCGAGCCACGCTCCACCGCGCTGCTGGTCATCGACATGCAGCGCGATTTCGTCGATCCGGGCGGCTTTGGCGAAGCCCTCGGCAATGACGTTTCACTTCTGCGGCGAGCCGTTGCGCCGACGCGGCGCGTGCTCGATACCGCGCGAGCGATCGGTCTATTCGTAGTCCACACACGTGAGGGCCATCGCCCTGATCTGTCGGACTGTCCCCCAGCCAAGCTTGCGCGCGGCCGTCTGAGCAACGGTATCGGCGATGCGGGTCCCATGGGGCGCATCCTCGTCCGCGGTGAGTATGGCCACGACATTGTCGATGAGCTCACACCCGGGCCAGGCGAGCCGATCGTCGACAAGCCCGGTAAAGGCTCTTTCTACGCGACTGATCTCGAGCTGATGCTGCGCGATCGCGGCATCAAGAGCTTGCTCGTGACCGGCGTTACCGCCGAAGTGTGCGTGCAGACCACGGTGCGCGAGGCAAACGACCGCGGCTTCGAGTGTCTGGTCCTGGCCGATTGCATCGCCTCGTACTTCCCGGAGTTCTACGAGATGACGCTCAAGATGGTGAAGGCGCAGGGCGGCATCTTTGGCTGGGTCAGCACCTCAGACGCGCTGCTGGCCAGCCTTGTCGACTTCGCGGTTCCAGCGACCGCCTGAAAAAAGAGAGGTAGACCCACTATGGCCATCAATGCTCAGGTCAGCCGCGGACAAAGTATCCCACTGTGGGTACCGGGCGATTGGAACGCGTTCTTCGGCCTGTTCACCAATGTCATTCTCAATGTGCTGGTCCTGACGGGCCTCGTCCTGGGCGTGGTCAAACTGCCCGACAACATCGTTTTTGGCCGCATCCTGCCCGCGTTGGGTATCGCCTTGCCGCTCGGCAACCTGTGGTACGCGTACCTCGCCTACAGGATGGCGCAGCGCGAAGGGCGAACCGATGTAGCCGCGATGCCCTATGGGCCCAGCGTGCCGCATATGTTCATCGTCGTCTTCGGCGTCATGTTGCCGATCTATCTGCAGACCAACGACCCGATCCGCGCGTGGCAGGCTGGCCTGGCCTGGTGCTTCATCATTGGCTTGATCATCGTGATCGGCGCATTCGTCGGCCCGACGATTCGCAAGTACACGCCGCGAGCGGCGATGTTAGGCACGCTGGCTGGAATTTCGATCGCGTTCATCTCACTGCGGCCCGCCTTCCAGAGCTGGGATGTGCCGTGGATCGCCTTCGTCTCGCTGACCCTGGTGCTGGTTGGTTGGACGGCCGGGATCCGACTGCCCGGCAACATTCCGGCCGGCCTGGCGGCGGTGATCGTAGGCACGGCGCTGGGCTGGGCGACGGGGGTCATGAAGGCACCCGAAGTTGCCGCCTCACTGGGCAACGTCGGTATCCATCCGCCGCTGCCGTCAGGCGATGTAGTCGTCGGTTTTGGCGCGATTGCCAGCCTGCTGGTGACCGCCATTCCGCTCGGCATCTACAACTTCACCGAGGGCATGAACAACGTCGAGAGCGCCGCCGCCGCTGGGGACAACTACCCGCTGCGCTCGATCCTGCTCGCGGATGGCATTGGCGCCATCGTCGGTTCGTTTCTCGGTAGCCCGTTCCCGCCAGCTGTCTACATCGGCCATCCGGGCTGGAAGGCAGTCGGCGGACGGGTCGGCTACTCGATGGCGACTGGCATTTGCGTTGCGCTGGTGTGCTGGCTGGGCCTGGCTTCGTTGTTGTTGGCGATTATCCCGCTAGTCGCGATCCTGCCCATTCTGCTGTACATCGGGCTGGTTATCGGCGCCCAGGCTTTCCAGGCGTCGCCTGCTCGCCACGCCCCGGCGGTCGTGCTGGCACTGCTACCGAACATCGCTGCATGGGGCCAGAACCAGGTGGATACGGCCATCGCGGTGGCCGGCCAGACCATGTCAGGCGACCTGCAGGCCAAGCTTTCGGACGCGGGGGCGATCGTTTATCACGGGATGGCCCGCTTTGGCGGCGGTGCGGTACTGGCCGGCCTCATGCTCGGTGCGATTGCGGTGTTCATCATCGATCGCGACTTCCGCAACGCGACGATCTATGCCGCGGCGGCAGCGCTGCTGTCATTCTTCGGGCTGATTCATGGCACCCAGATCGGCATCGCGGTCAACCTCGATATCGTCGTCGGATACGTGCTGATGGCCGCCATCACCGGCTACCTCGCCGTACGAGCGCCGGCGACTGAAACGGAGGTGGCAGCCATCCCGGCTTCGGCTGAGGTCGCCACGCCGTGACGACCGAAGCCATCGAGCTGTTCGTCAATGGCACGTTGATGAGCGGGCTCGGGCTGCATGCGAACCTGGCCGGCGCTGAGTTTGTCGGCGCCTGTCGCACCGCACCGACGTATCGCCTGTTCTCGATTGGCGACGTTCACCCGGGCATGTTCGAGGTCAGCGCCGGCGGCGTGTCGGTGGAGGGTGAGCTGTATCGGGTGCCCGACGACGTCCTGCGGCGGGTCGAGGCGGGCGAGCCGCCTGGCTTGTACCGCGGCCCGGTCCAGCTCGACGACGGGCGGCGCGTGGAAGGCATCCTGTATCCGCGGGCACTCGCCGAGGCAGCGCACACTGACATTTCCAACTACGGCGGCTGGCGCGCCTACGTCACACGAGCTTGGCGGTGACGACCAGGCGGTGCGAGTAGATCCCGTCGGGCACGCAGGTGATCAATGTAGCCGTGGCATCTTTGGTCTGGTCCATGACCGAGACCTGGTCGGGTGTGACGACCTTGACGTCGGTGACGCGGTACAGGAACTGGCGCTCGTCGGTGGACACAATCACACCCTCACCCACCTGCAGATCGGGCAGGTGATGGAAGATTGCACCTTCATTGGGCGAGGACACGTGGCCCGACAGGACCATATTGCCGTTCTGGCCAGGGCCCGCCAGGCCCTTGTGCTGGCCCACGGCGAACGGTGCCGTTTCCCATGCGATCTGGCCGCGTCGATCGAGCTTGGTGCCCAGCTGGATGACCTTGCTGTCCAGACCGATCGTCGGGACGACGATGCGCCGCGCGGGCAGCGGCTGCACCGTCGGGAGGCGAGTCGGCACGCCAAAAACGTGCGCCTCGGCATCGCTGCCAGTGGCGACCGGCGATGGGAGCGCCTCGGCGGGCACGATCGGCTCGCGCAGTGCTTCAGGCTCCGGGCTTGGCACCAGGGTCGGCCTCGGTATGAGCGTGGGCGCCAGGGTTGGCACACGCGTCGGCTCGCTGGACGTCACGACGGCTTCGAGCTCGCGCGGCCGGTAGACAGTGCCACTGCCCCGCGCACCGGCCTCGGGCTCCGCTGGAGCGCAGGCGGCGCCCAGCAGCGCAATGGTCGAGAGCAGCACGAATCGGCGACGAGTCAGCTTCATGACAGTTGTTAGGCGTCGTGGGCCTGCTGCTGCGCAGCGCGGCGCGCGAGCATCTCGGCGTAGTCGCGCAGGTTGCGCGAAACGGCCTGAACCTCAGGCGATGGGAGCTCGGTCAGGATGCGATCGGTCGCAGCGTCGCGGATGCGCACCACCACGTCGTGCGTGTGCGGGTCGATCACGAATTGCGCGTACGCGTTCTGCAGGTGGCCGTTGGTCGAGGCCGAGACGTCTTGCTTGACAGGCGCCGGCGCAGGCTGCGCCGGGCGCGCGGCTGCGCCATCACGCACGCCCTGAGCGTGCTGGATTGGCTCAGCTGCGGCGGTTGGTGGGATGGCTGCAACGCGCAGCTCTGGCTTATCAGACATGGTCGTACGACGATCATCGGCCGATACGCGATCGCGCTTGAGCCTCAGGCGCCGAGGGCGACCATGGAGGGGCGACCATTCGCGGGCGCAGCCTGGCGGGCGGCCTCTTCCCAGGCCGGCAGGAGGTCGCGCAGGTAGCGTTCGACTTCGCGGGCGGGCTCGGCGTCTTTGCGCAGGTTGGCCTCGATCAGGCGGTGGTTCAGGTACTCGTAGATGCTGACCAACTGGTCGGCAATGGCGCCGCCGCGCTCCAGGTCGACCGTCTCGAGCAGCTCGGCGATGATGGCCTGCGTGCGGACCAGGTTCACGTGGGCCGCTTCAATGTCGTTGCCTTCGATCGCCGTGATGGCAGTGCTCACGAAGCGGACGGCGCCGCGGTACAGCATTACGACCAGCTCGCCAGGGGCGGCGGTTTGAGCTTGCGTCTGGCGATAGACCTGGTAGGCATTCATAGAGGGTCGCTTCGCTCCCAGTGGTTAGTGGTTAGTGGTTAGTGGTCAGTGGTCAGCGGTTAGGGACTGCGGACTTGCTGATGTGAGTATCGACTGGCCGCCCGGATACGCTTAGTAGCCCGATAGTCGCGGGCGCATCACAACTGACCACTAACCACTAACCACTGACCACTAACCACTGAATGGGGGTGATCGAGCGATGACAACTGGCCGAGTGGCGGCCTTCTATGGCCCAGGCAAGCCAATGCAGATCAACGAGTACCCGGTGGTCGATCCCGAGCCGGGTGCGATCGTGGTCAAGATGACCATCGCCAACGTGTGCGGGTCCGATCTCCATCAATGGCGGGGCGAGTTCGACGTCGAGAAGTTCGGACGACCGTACCCGCAGATCCTTGGTCACGAGATGACGGGCACCATCTTCAAGCTTGGCGCTGGCGTCACGCGGGATACGGCGGGGCTGCCGCTGGCCGAGGGCGACCGCGTCGTGTGGCGGTACTTTTATCCCTGTGGCAGTTGTCGCGCCTGCTTGAAGCGCGTCGCGCGCGCCTGTCCCAATGCGCGGACATATCTGATGAGCTCGTGCGACGTGGCGCCGCACTTCTATGGCGCCTTCGGCGACTACTACTACGTGCGACCCGGCGCCGCGTTGTTCAAAGTGCCGGATGAGCTCTCGGACCAGATGGTGGCAGGCGTCAACTGTGCCCTGGCTCAGGTGGTGGGCGGGATGCAGCTCGCTGGGTTGAAACTGGGCGAGAACGTGGTCATCCAGGGAGCCGGCGGCCTGGGCGTCTATGCAACGGCCGTGGCCAAGGAGATGGGTGCTGGGCGCGTCATCGTGATCGACAGCATCCCTGCGCGGCTCGAGCTAGCGCGTGGCTTTGGCGCTGATTTCGTGGTCGACATCGAGGAGCTGCCTGACCCGGATATGCGTGTGCAGCGGGTGCTCGAGCTGTGTGACGGCTGGGGCGCCGACGTCGTGGCCGAGCTGGTCGGCCATCCACGCGCGTGCAACGAGGGCTTGCGCATGGTCGGCCGCACCGGGCGCTACCTGGAGATTGGCAACATCAACCCTGGGCTGACCTATGCCCTCGATCCGTCGACGCTGATCTTCGGCAATCGCTCGATTCTGGGCATGGTGTACTACGAGGCCGAGCACCTGCAGCAGGCGCTCGACCTGATGCGCCGCACGCGTGACAAGTATCCATGGGATCGGGTCGTCAGCCACACGTTCCCGCTGGAGCGGATCAACGAGGCCTTCGTCGAAGCCGACCAGGGCCGCGTCACGCGCGCGGCGATCGTGCCTTAGAGAAGCTATCAGCTGTCAGCTATCAGCTATCAGCTATCAGCACCGGGCACCGCCGAAGGAGTGGGAACCCCCCTGGGGCCAATTCCGCGCGCGGCGCGCGTGCAATTGCGGCAGCGTTCGGATGTCGGCGCGGCCTGCTGACGGCTGATTGCTGACTGCTGACGGCTGACTGCTCGTCTACTTCTTGCCTGCCTTGGCGGCCTTGCCGCCACCCTTGGGCTTCTTGGCGCCGCCCTTACTGCCGGGTCCCTTATCGGGCATGGATGAGCTCCTTTCCGTCGAAGTAGGCGGCTAGAGTAGCGCCACGCGGGCCGCGCCCGCTACAGTAGGAAACGCGCTTTCTGGCGCCTCAGCATGTCCTCAGAACCTCCGAGTACGCGCATCCACATCGTCGAAAACCACCCGGCGCTTGCCGTGTCGGGAGGCGCTGCCTAGTCGACTTTCCGCTTCGCTGACGCGAACGGGTGGCCTGGCCGCCTCCTCCATGGTCAAAGGCGCTTAAAGCCAACCAGGGAGGCCACCCACATGAATTACGTCAGCGAGCTCATTGGTGCGCCAGTGCGCGATCCAGACGGCCATGTCGTGGGTCGGGTGGCTGATCTACTGGTTCCGGCGGACGCGGACTACCCAGCTATCGAAGGAGTGGCGCTGAAGCCGGCCCGAGGCGATCAGCGCACCATCCCGTGGTCCGCGCTGCGCGTACTCGACGACGGCAAACTCGGCCTGGCCGGCCCGCTGGCCGCGACACCGACCTTCGATCCTTCCGCCCAGCAGCTGTCGCTGGCACGCCAGGTCATCGATCACCAGATCATCGACGTCAACGGCGTGCGCGTCGTGCGCGTCAACGATCTGCAGCTGGCGGCGGTCGACGGCTTGTATCGGCTGATCGGCGTCGACATCTCGACCGCCGGCCTGCTGCGCCGGCTTGGGGCAGCGCGCATGCTCAATGCGCTCGGCGTCAAGCTGACCCCCAAGGCCATCGCCTGGGAAGCCATCGAGCCGGTTGAGTCCGGCACGACCGGCGTCAAGCTCAAGGTGTCGCACGAAGACCTGGCCAAGCTGCACCCTTCAGATATCGCCCAGATCATCTCGCAGCTCGACCAGCACCACGTCCACGAAGTGCTGGAGACTCTCGACGACGAGGCGGCGGCCGATGCGTTCAGCGAAGTCAGCCCGGACCTGCAACTGGCGCTGATCCGCGGCATGGAGCCCGAGCGTGCCGCGGACATCCTCGAGGAGATGGAGCCGGACGACGCGGCGGACATCCTCGGCGATCTCGAGCCAGAACGCGCGCGCGACCTGCTCAGCCGCATGGACGTGGACGAGGCGGACGACGTCCGCGAGCTGCTGAGCTACCCCGACGAGTCCGCGGGCGGCTTGATGACCAACGACATCGTCACCGTTCCGCCCACAGTTACTGCCGAGCAAGCGATCCAGCTTGTCCGTAAGCAGGCAGCCGCGATGGACAACGTGTACTACGTGTATGTCGTCGACGAAGCCGAACGGCTGCTGGGCGTGCTCTCGCTGCGTGAGCTCATCGTCGCCGAGCCACAGACGCCCATCGGACGGGTCATGCACCGCGAGCTGCTGCGCGGACGCCTGGACGACTCGCAGGATGAAGTTGCCCGTCTGATCGCCAAGTACAACTTGCTCTCATTGCCCATCGTCGACGATCTTGGCCGGCTCAAAGGCATAGTCACCGTCGATGACGCCATGGACGTCATCCTGCCTGACGACTGGAAGGCGCGCTTACCGCGGGTCTACGCACACAGTTAGGGTCCCGCGCGCTTTTTTCGACGCATGCGATTGGGGCAGTGGCGTAGGCGCCTCGGCACGGCGCTGGCGTTTCTCGGGCCAGGGCTGATCGCTGGCGCGGCCGGTGACGACGCAGGCGGCATTGCGACGTATGCCTCGGTTGGCGCGGAGTACGGATACGACCTGCTGTGGATCATCATACCGATCACGGTCGCGCTGATCGTCGTCCAGTTGCAGGTGGCGCGCATGGGCGTGGTTACCGGCAAGGGCTTCGCCGAGCTGATCCGCGAGGAATTCGGCGTCAAGTGGACGGCGTTCGCGATGCTGGTGCTGCTGATTGCCAATGGCTCGGTGACGGTGGCCGAATTCGCGGGCATCGCCGCCGCGGGCGAGCTGTTCAACGTGCCGCGCTACATCACCGTGCCCGTCATGGCCATCGTGGTCTGGCTGATCGTCGTGCAGGCGTCGTACACGGTCGCCGAGAAGATCTTCATCGCACTTTCCACGGCACTGCTGACGTATGTCGGCGCGGCGCTGCTCGCGCATCCGGACTGGGGTCACGTTGCCCGCAGCCTGGTCAGCCCAGTGTTCCACGCCAATGTCGGCTACCTGACTACGTTCGTCGCGCTGGTCGGCACGACGATCACGCCGTACATGCTGTTCTACTTGCAGTCGTCGCTGTCCGATAAAGGCGTGCGTCTGGAGGACTACCCCGCCGAACGCACCGACGTCACGTTCGGCTCACTGCTAACGACGATCATTGCGCTGTTCATCATCGTCTCGACCGCGGCGACGCTGCACCAGTCGGGCGTCACCGTCGACAGTGCCGACGATGCGGCACGCGCCCTCGAGCCGTTAGCCGGCGAATACGCGCGCGTCCTGTTCGGTATCGGCCTGTTCGGTGCGAGCATGCTCGCGGCGAGTGTGCTGCCGCTCAGTACGGCCTATGCCGTGTGTGGCGCATTTGGCTGGGAGCGCAGCATCTCGATGTCGTGGTCGCAGGCGCCCATCTTCAACGGCCTGTACACCGCGCTGATTGCGCTCGGCGCGGCGTTCGTGCTGCTGCCGAGCCTACCGCTGATCCAGGTGATCGTGGCCACGCAGTTCTTGAACGGGCTGCTGCTGCCGATCGTGCTGATCTTCGTGCTGCGCCTGGTCAACGACCGGGATCTGATGGGCAGCTACACCAACGGGCGCGTGTTCAACGTGCTGTCCTACGGCACGACGGGGATTCTGATCGTGCTCACCGTGGCGCTGCTAGCGCTCTCAGTGGTCAACCCGGGCTAGGAACTTTTCGGCCGAACTCCCAGCAGCTGCTGCGCGTAGTGCTCGACGCGCTTGATTGACATTTCCGGCGTCAGGTCGGTCCGACCCAGGGCCTGGTAGCCAGCGGCCCATTCGTGCATGTAGCGCAGGGCACTGGTGGTGGCGTACAGGCTCCAGAAGTCCACGTCGGCGACCGGGCCGCCACGCGCAAGCGCGTAGCGACGACTGAACTCGTCGGCGGTGTCCATGTCGAACAGCATGGCCACGTCGCAGCGACACATGCCCACGTCCTTGCTCGGGTCGCCCAGGCGGGTCATCTCCCAGTCGACGACGCCGGTCAGTCGGTCGCGCAGCCAGACGACGTTGCCGGGCCAGAAGTCGCCGTGAATCAAGGCCATGCGGTCCGCCTGCCTGACCTTGGGCCACATCGATCGCACCACGGCCCAGATCTGGTTCTGGAGCGGGTCATCATAGGCGGGTCCACGGGTGATCATGCGCTCGGTGCGCTCGCGATCGGATGGCAGAAACTCGAAGTCAGCGACTGGCTGCTGGTGCAGTTCGACCAGCACGTCGACCATCTGTTGCAGATAGCCGTCCAGGTCGCGTGGCGTCAGCACGCCGCGGCCTGGTAGCCGACTGATGACGACGGTCGGCATACCGAACAGGACGCCAGTTTTGTCGAGGAGCAACGGCCGGGGTGCTGGAAAGCCGCGCCGGGCGAGCACCTCGAGCACGTTGAACTCACGCTGCGCCACCTCCGGGGCTTCGGCCTGCCAGTCGGCGCCATACCGTCTGACGACGACATTCTCGCGTGTGCCATCGGGCCGTTGTATACGTACCGCGTGGACGCTGCAGGAGATTCCGCCCTTCAGCTCGGTAACGCGCAGCACGTCGCCGCCGAGCACCTCGCGCAGGATTGCACGCGACGGTGGCTTCACAGAAAGATGGGATTGCTGAGCGCCAATAGCTGGCCGTAACCATCCATCAGCTGCGCCCGTGCATACGCGGCATCGCGGACGCTGACGCTCGCAGTCCAGTCATCAGAATCTACGGTTGCCGTCTGCTCGATGCCTCGGTCTGAGATCAGCAGCAATGCGGCGCCGCGGGCGTCGACAGCGCGAACCGCGCCGGGCTGCAGGTAGAGCTGCGGGCCGTCGACGTCGCGGGAGATGAAGACGCGACCCGCGCGCAAGGCATCCAGGACACCCTGAGGGGACGCGTCCTCAACCTGAGCCCATGTTGTCGGGGCGCCCAAACGATCTCGACCGTCCTTCAAATGATGCGTGTCGCTGCCGCCCAGACCGACGATGCGCCGCCCCGCGCGCAAATGCTCGTCCCACCAACGCTGGGCGTGGTAGTTCCATTCGGTCATGTGCCCGTTCCAGACCTCGATCGCGTGGTAGCCCGCGGCGTTCGGGTACTCCCAGGGTGGACCGTATGGTTTTGGATGGTTGACTGAGACCAGCGCCCCGCTGGTCGCCGCGGCGCGCATCGCCGCGGTGGTAGCTGCCTCGGTTGGCTCGCGGAAGTCCCACCACGTATCGGTGCCCCAGGCATTCCAGTGACCGCTGTACGTGGTGACTTCGACGCCTGGCAGCAGGATGGGCAGGTCGGTCCCGACTACACGCGCGTAGTCGGCCTGATGGCCAGTCTGGTTGTGGTCGGTGACGCCAAGAAAGTCGAGTCCGCGTGCGACGGCGTGCGCGAGCATGTCCGTCGGCCACGAATCGCCGTCCGAATGCAGGGTGTGACAGTGCAGGTCGCCGCGTAGCCAGCCCGGCTCGGCGGCTGGCGTGAGCGCGGGACGGCGCGCGGTGACCTCGAGCGAGCGTGCTTGAGGTGCGCCTGGGTGCAAGCCAAAGTTGATCTCGACGTGGTAGTCGCAGCCGCGCGGGCTGACTTTGTACGGGCCGAGCAGCACGTGCCAGGTGCCGGCTGGGATTGGACCCGCGACATAAGGTGGGGTGGCCCACGTCTCGGTGACCGAGAACGAGAGCTTGTGGCTGCCGCTCCAGCCGCGAAACCCAGGACTCGAGGGGGCGATGCCACGCGGGTCGAATAGCCCGATATCGAGCGTGTTGCCGCCGCTCAGCAGCGGGTCGGACGAGATGCGCTCCGAGTAGTCGTAGCTGACGTGGAGCGACTTGATGCCGAGCGGTACGTCGAACGGCACGTGCGCATAGCGTCGCTGATGCGCGGCGTCGAACGAACCGCTGAGGACCACATCGGGCACGACACACCCCTACCTCGAAGCTGCATAGTCGATGATCTGTCGGGCAATTGGCGCGGCGACCGTTCCACCGTGCTGCCCGCCCTCGACCATCACCAACACTAGCAGTCTGGCCTTGTCGGGCGGCGTGAACCCGACAAACCACGCGTGCGCGTCGGGATTCTCGTTCTCAGCGGAGCCGGTCTTGGCGGCAATAGGCAGCTTGTCATCCTTGAATGCGTAGTAGGCGGTGCCGATGGACGTACTGGTGACACCGCGCATGCCGTCCAGGATCGCCGTCCTGGTCGGTGCACTCAGTTGCAGCGCTCCTAACTCTCGTGCCTTCTGGTCAGTCACCAACACCGGTGAGAGCAGCGCATCGCCGCGGGCCAGGGCGGCGTAGGCATTGGCCATCTGCAGCGGCGTGGCCAGGAGATAGCCCTGACCAATCGCTAGATTGATCGTGTCACCAGCGGTCCACGATTGGCCGAATTGGCGCTGCTTCCAGGCTGGATCGGGCAGCGCGCCGCCAATGTCATGGACACCAAGGATGCCGGTCGGCTGGCCGAGGCCGAAGGACCGCGCTGTCGTTGGCAGAAGATTTGAGTCCTGCTTGTCGAGCTGCAGGCCGATCTCATAGAAGGCCGGGTTGCAGGAGGCGGTGAGCGCGCGCGTCAGCGTCAGTCTGCCCTGCGCTTCCCAGTTGTGCAGTGTGATACCGGGCAGGCCGTTCCAATCGAGTCCGCAATCGAAGGTTGTCGTCGGCTGGACGACTCCCTGCTCCAGTCCGGCGGCCATGGTGATCACCTTGAAGATCGATCCGGTCGGGTAGGCGGACTCCGTCGCGCGCAGGACCAGCGGCCGCTCTGGCCCGTTCAAGCGCTGCCATTCGGCGTCGTCGAGGCCGACCACGAAATGGTTCGGATCGAAGCTGGGCTGGCTGAGCAGGGCCAGAACGGAGTTGTCGCGCGGATCGAGCACGACGACGCTGCCGGTCTTGTCGGCCAGGGCAGTCGCGGCCTGGTTCTGGATGATGGCGTCGAGGCTGAGCTGGAGGTCCTGGCCGGGCACGGCCGGCTTCTGCACGATGGTGCGGAAGAGCCGACCCGTCTGGTCGACGACCTGAATGGCGCCGCCCTTCTGGCCCGCGAGGCTTGACTCGGCGTGCGCCTCCAATCCGGCGCGCCCGACCCAGTCCGACTCGTCATAGCCGTGTGCTGCGAGCTGGCGCAGCTCGTCCGCGGTCGGGTGACTGACGTAGCCGACGACATGGGCGGCCGCTTCGCCGAGCGGATAGATGCGCGCTGGCCGCTCCTGCAAGGACACGCCGGGCACCGAGCCGATCTTCGTCTGCAGGTCGCCGCGGTCACTGGCCGGCCGCGTGGAGATGGGCATGAACCAGCCCGGTTGGCCGCCCTGGTAGCGCTGCTTGATCGAGTCCTTTGACAGCCCTAACGCATCCGCCAGGGCCGTCAGCATGGTCGGCTCATCCTTGATCTCGCCGGGTACCACGCCCACTGCCACGACCGTGCCGTTATCGGCCAGCGGCTTGCCGTTGCGATCCAGGATGCGGCCGCGCTTGGGGCTGTCCGGCAGCACGCGTACCGTCGACGACGCGGTCAGGCCAGTGAAGATCAGCGCTGGCTGCCATGCCACCCGCCAGTCGTTGCCGTCCTGGACGAGCGTGACCATGTTCGGCTCGCCGATGTCGCCGAACAAGGCCAGTTGGCGATTGACCTGGATGGGTACTTGCATGCCCTGGGCGCTAGGCTGGGCCGCACCGGTGACGTGCACGGCGACGTTCGCTTCGCCGATGCCATCATGGATGTTCGTGTACCGGCGCACGAACAGGTCGCGTGGCGTCGCCGCCTTGGCCTGCGCGGAGAGCAGGTCGTACATCCGGTCGTACTGTCCCTGTTGCCAGGCATCGACGAAGAGCTGCGCGGCGTCCTCTGGTTGGGTGGGCCGCGGCGTCGCTGTCGGCGCGGGTAAGGTGGGCGTTGGCGTTGGCGCCTCGAATGGGCTGCACGCCGCGAGCAGCAGCACGGCCGCCACGCCGACGTGCCGCCATGCCATACCGCGCAGCCTACCTCAGGCTGGCTACCCGTAGCGCAGCCGTGAGATCACTTCGTGCTCACAACTGCGCTCGGGCTGGTAACTTCGGAACGTCTTGCCTTATTTGAGGCCTGGCGCGCTGCTGCTCGCGCTCGCGCTGATCGGGCTCCCACCTCGCGTTCAGGCAGCGTCACCACCGACCGTCCGGCTGTGGGCAACGCGTGAAGGCCTGGTCGGTCGGACGACCGCTTCCGGGCATCTCATCATGCCGGACGATCACTTCGTCGCGCTGCCGTCGCGTAAGGCGCTCGGCAAGACGGTCGTGGTCGCCTACAAGGGCAAGTCGATCTCGACGACGGTGCTCGACGTCGGACCGTGGAACCGCGACGACGCATGGTGGGAGCCGGGCGCGGCGCGCGGCCAGTTTCCAGACCTGCCGCGCTTCGTGCCGCAGGTCTGGGCGGCGTTCGAACAGGGCTACAACAATGGCCGCGATGGCACTGGCCGCTTCGTCACGTTTCCCGCGATGATCGACATCGCCGACGGGTTGTACGCGGACCTCGGTCTGCAACAGGCGGATTGGGTGGATGTGACCCTGACCTGGCTCGACGCCGCGTCGCCAGCACCGATGGCGCCGGCCGACCGCAAGATCACCAAGAAGATCGATCCAGACCCGCCACCGGCACCGAAGCCTGGCGCGCCGCCGGTGCCGGCACCGCCTATCGCGCACGACGAACGGTTTTTCAACGAGACCGGCTATCGCATCGACAATGACGCTATCTGGTCGTACTTCCGGGCGCGCGGCCGCGTCCCTGTGTTCGGGTTCCCCGTCTCGCGACCGTTCGTCTTGCTTGGCTGCGATGTGCAGATCTTCCAGCGCCAGGTCGCCCAGGCGTGTGCCGGCCGCGGCGTCACCTTGATGAACCTGCTGGACCCGGACATCTTTCCGTACGACCGGGTCAACGGCAGCCAGCTGCCGGCGCCTGATCCCGCGGTCAAGGCCGAAACGCCCTCGGTTGGCTCACCAGGCTACGGCGCGGAAATCGTCGGCTTCGTGCGCGAGACCGCGACCGACAGCTTCGAGGGTCTGGCGGTCGGGTTCGGCAAGACGTTCTTTGGCAACGCCGAGAACCCGCTGATCAATCTCGAGGTGTGGGGCGCGCCGATCTCGCGGCCGCGGCGCGATCCGGGCAATGACAACTTCGTCTATCAGCGCTTCCAGCGCGGCATCATGCACTTCGACGCCGTGACGGGACGGACCCAGGGCCTGCTGCTCGCGGATTACCTGAAGGCGATCTTGCGCGGCCGTGACCTGCCCACTGATCTCGGCCAGGCCGCGCGCGGCAGCAAGTATTACAGTCAGTACTGCCCCGATGCCGCGCGCTGGGTGTGTCGCCCCGGCGACCTGGCCGCGACCGACCTGACGTTCGCCTTCGAGCAAGGCTAAGCTCCAGCTGGCACTCACCACGTCCTCAGCGCTAGCGCCCGGCCGTCCGGCGCGGAGGCTGGTAGTTCCAGACCGCCAAGCGCTGCTGCCGCTGGTGCCCCTGGCAGCCCTTCGAGCTGTCCGACCGGCCGGCGGCGCGTCACGCGCGGAGGAAAGTGGCACCGTGACCGTGTCTCTCAACGCCCCAGCGCTGGAAGGCCGCGCGGCAGCGCGGAGGAGGTGGACCGGTGTGGCGAGACCGCGGCGCGACCAACGGAGGGCACATTGTGTGCTACCACCTGTGTAGAGGAGGTGGCGCCAGTGACGCGACACGCCGAGTCGGGCGGGTCCGAGCAGGGCTCGAGTCGGACTGCATACCTGGCTGAGCTGCAGTGCTTCCTGTGCGGCAGTTCGGCTGGTTCGATCGAGACCGATCGCAAGCCACTTCCTCCGCACGGCATCTGGCACCCGACCGGCGGCCCGGCGCAACGTGTGGCCGACTGGCGACAGCTCCGCTGCAACCGCTGTGGTGGTGCACTCTTCGCCGAGTCGATCGACGCGATTCCGCGCCATGACGAAAACGACGAGCTGCGGCGCGAAGTGCCGCGGCGTGGTCGACCGCCCAAGTGGCTAGTCGAGCAGCGCCGGCGCGATCGCGAGTCCGCCGAGTCGCGTCTCGGCTAGCACACGCCCTGCGCGACTAGCGCGTCGACCTCGGCGGCGTTGAGGCCTAGTTCGGCCAGAACTTCGGCGGTGTGCTCACCCAGGCGCGGTGGGCGGCGCCGAAGCTGGCTTGGCGTTTCGGAAAAATACATTGGCACGCCTATCTGGGGCAGGCCGTCGAGCGTCGGAAACAAGCCGAGCGCAGCCGCCTGCGGATCGCATATGGCCTCAGCAAGCGTGTTCACAGGCGCGAAGCACGTATCGACGTCGGCCAGGTCAGCCGTCCATTGGGCTCGCGTGCGTTGGGCGAAGACCGCCTGCAACTCGGTGCGCAGCCGCGCTGCATCACGCACATCGGCCAATTCGGGTCGACCGACGGCGTCCAGGAACGCGATCAGGAACTTCGGCTCGAGTGCCCCGAGCGTGACGTACTCACCGTCAGCAGTGCGGTACACGTCGTACTGCGCCAGACCGCCGACGAGCGTCGGCTCGCCCGGCGCAGGCGCTCGGTCCGTGGCAAACAACGGCCCGAGGAGCGCCGGCAGCCAGGACACTGCTGCGCCATACAGGCTGACGTCGACGAACTGGCCGCGCCCAGTCGCCTGCCGCGCGACGATCGCCGCCAGGATCGCCACCGCGCCGAGCGTGCCACCACCCAGGTCGGCGACTTGAGCCGCGGGCACCACGGGCGCGCCGTCCCGATCCACGTTGTAGCCGAGCAAGCCGGCCAGGGCGACGTAGTTCAGGTCGTGCGCAGGGCGGGCGCGGTAGGGTCCGTGCTGGCCGAACCCACTGAGCGTGGCATGAACCAGGCGCGGGTTGCGCGCTGACAGGACGTCGAAGCCCAGCCCAAGCCGATCCAACACTCCGGGCCTGAACGAGTCGAGAAGCACATCCGCCGTATCGACCAGGCGCAACAGCACATCGCGGCCCGCGGGCGCCTTCAAGTTCAGGCTGACGCTGCGCTTGTTGCGATTGACCAGCAGGAACAGCGCGCCCGTGCCATCTTGGAGGGGTCGCGCATGGCGCGCGGGATCGCCAATGGTCGGCTCTTCGATCTTGATGACGTCCGCGCCCAGGTCGGCCAGCAGCTGGGTACAGAACGGGCCAGGCAAGAGCCGGCTCAGGTCGAGGATGCGCAACCCCGCGAGCGCGGTCACCGCTTCAGCAGATCGAGCGGCCCGTCCGGATCGTACGCGCGGATTGCGTTGGTCAGGCCTGGCCAGCGGGCACGCAGCGCCTGATACATGCCCCATGCCGCGCGCCGATAAGAAAAGTGGCCTTGCAGCTGGGTGCGCTGCTCGATCATGTACACCGCCTGGGCCCAATCCATCTTGAACAGGCAGCGAGTCTGGTAGGCCAGCGGCAACAAATAGTCAGCGGCTGGCCCATTCTGGAGTTGTCCGGCTGCGTACTCGGCCTTCGTGAGCGTCTCGACATAGGTGTCCGCCAGACCGGCTTCCAACGCCGCCATGCCCGCTTGCGCACCGAGACCCCACACGAAGACGTCCTCAGGCCGCGCGAAGCCCAACGAAAACATCAGTGGCTGCTGCACCTGAACGCACCGCCGGTGTCGATGCAGGTCGCGGAACGAGCCGAGGTCAACCATGATGTCGAAGATCAGCCCACCGCCGGCCTGGTGCTCGCGCAGCAGATCATCGTGCGCCCCCCGACCCCGCACGGAAAGGTCGAAGACTTCCTGCTTCCGCGCATCATCCATCCCGTCGACCACGGTGCGGACCTGGGCCAGGGAATGACCCCACCGGTCGTGACGGTAGAGCAGGGTGGCCACGATCTCATCCAGCGGATTCGTGAATGGCTCCGCCAGGGTCACGGCGCCAGATCGGTCGGCCGCCTCGAGTGGTGCCAGGTACGTGACGGCCACTTGCGCGAGGTCGCGTGCAACCGCCAGGCGATACGCCGACGCGTCGGCGTACTTGACCAGCGTCGGCGCCGCCGGCGGTTGCGGCTCGGACAGGAGCGGCGCATCGGCCGGTACCTGGCAGGCGGTCTTGAGCTCAGCGCCGACGGCGCGGATCTCGGCATACGGCGACTCGAGCAATCGACCAATCTGCCGCTCCGCCACGCGCGCACTGACGATCTGGCCAACGCTGGTGTGGGTAGCTAGCGGTAGCAAGCCCCGAGCAACGTCGAATGCCCGCGCGCGCAGCGTGCGCTTGTACGCGCCCTCGTCGAGACCATCCGGCCGCGGCACGGCATCCTGCAGGTGCTCCTGCAGCGACCTGGTCAGTTCCTGGTAGGCGCCAAATAACGCCTCGGCGGTCTGCCTGAACGTGCTCTCGCCTGGTGTGCCGGCGATGTCCTGAGGCAGATGCCAGCCGGTCTTGCGGAATGGTTGATAGCGCGTGCTGCGTTCCTGGCCGTCCCAGACGGGCTCGTCGACCACCGCCATCGCCGCCAGGATCGAAATGTGCTCGAGGCCGAACACCAGGTGCGCCAGGTCGGCGATCGAGCGGTGCCCATACTGGAAGTAGAAGGTATTGAGAAACTGCTCGGCGCGCTGCTGACTGAGCTCCCGGATGCTTTCGAGCATGCCCTGGT
>DASXRR010000258.1:0-25519 GCA_036506475.1 Chloroflexota bacterium | reverse complement strand
TTCCCACAGAAAGGCCCTGACATGACCATCACCAAACAGCCCGTCGACAACGGCGTCAATAGCGACGCGCTGCTCAGCGCTCGCACGGCGCTGACCGAGGCACCAGAGGCCGCCGAGTTCACCTGGCGCTCGACATGCAGCTGGGTGCACGGCACCTTCAGCCAATCGACGGTGACGGGCTTCTCGGGCCTCGGCCAGGAGCACACCCACAAAACGCCGTACAAGTTCGACGCCGATCACCCAGAATGCTTCGCCTCAGAAGACCGTGGCGCCGCCCCGGTTGAGATCGTGCTCGCCGCACTCGGCAGTTGCCTCACCGCCGGCGTCGCCGCGGTGGCACAGTATCGCGGGATTCAGCTCCGATCGGTCACGGCGACGGTCGAGGGCAACATGAACATCCTGGGCATCCTCGGGGCCGATCCGGACGTCCGCAACGGCTTCAGCGGCGTCAGCGTGCACTTCGATATCGACGCCGACGCGTCGCCTCAAGAGATCGAGGCGCTCGTTGCCCAGTCCCAGAAGCGCTCCGCGGTGTTCGATCTCATGACCAACCCAACCAAGGTCGTCGTTAACACTTCGTCCCACTGATCGCGGAACCGCGATGGTGCCACGGACGAACGTCAGCACCGTGATCATCGGGGCTGGCCACGCTGGCCTCGCGATGAGTTACCGCCTCACCGAACGCTCGATCGACCATGTGGTCCTCGAGCGCGGTGAGGTGGGGAACTCATGGCGAACCGAGCGCTGGGACTCGCTGCGGCTGCTGACGCCCAACTCGCATACGCAGCTCCCCGGCATGGCGGACAGCGAGGCTGATCCCGACAGCTTCATGACCATGCCCGAGGTGGTGCAGTTCATCGACGATTACGCTGCCACGATCGACGCACCGGTCCAGACGGGGACGACCGTCACCAGCGTGACCGCAAGCGACAACGGCTACGCGGTGGCCACCGACCGCGGCGTCTGGCGGTGCACCACCCTGGTCCTCGCCAGCGGTGCCGCCAACCTCGCTACTGTGCCAGCGCTCGCCGAGGAGGTGCCACCGTCCGTGGCGATGGTCACGCCGATGACCTATCGATCACCTGCGCAGCTCGCGGATGGCGGCGTGCTCGTCGTCGGCAGTTCGGCGACGGGCGTCCAACTGGCCGACGAGATCCATCGAAGCGGCCACCCAGTCACTCTCTCGGTAGGCGAACACGTGCGCATGCCCAGGATCTATCGAGGGCGTGACATCTTCTGGTGGTTGGACGCCGCGGGTGTGCTCGACGAGGGCTACGACGAGGTTGATGACCTCGTCCGGGCCCGGCACGTCCCGTCGCCGCAGCTCATCGGGACACCCGAACGTCGCTCGATCGATCTCACCACGCTGGGACAGCTCGGCGTGGAGATTGTCGGTCGGCTTGGATCGGTGCGCGACGGAGTCGCCCTTTTCTCGGGTGGGCTGGCCAACACGTGTCGGCTGGCCGATCTCAAGCTGAATCGATTGCTCGACCGTTTCGACCAATGGGCGATCGGTGCGGAGATCGACCAGCTCGACGCACCACATCGAGCGGAGCCGACCGCGGTGCCAGCCGACCCACCGTTGGCTATCGATCTGCGTCGCCGTGGTATCGAGACCATCGTCTGGGCAACCGGCTATCACGCGGACTACACCTGGCTACAGCTGCCGGTGCTCGATCGCCGTGGCCGGATCCGCCACTCCGGCGGTGTCGTACAGGGAACACCCGGCGTCTACGTGCTCGGCGGCAACCTGCTCCGCACGCGCCGGTCGAGTTACATCAGCGGTGCCGCCGAAGACAGCCGGGCCATAGCCGACCATCTGCAGCGCTTCCTATCCACCACCGGCACGCGGAGCGCGAGACGCCGGTTCGCGGTGCCATCTCGCTCGTGAGCGGGACGGAAGACGCCGCCTCGACTATCCGTCGCACATGCAGGTAGCGACGTGGACGTGTGGGACGTGCATCTGAATTCCTCGAGTTCCAGCCATCCGGATGCGGGGGGCACGCTGGACGAGTTTTGCACGTTCTGAGCACCACTCTACGAGCGCCTGGGCAACGCCCTGTACATGCGATTACGACCACCAGCACGGTCTCCAGCCGGCCTTGCCGAAGCGTTCAGGCAGGTCGTACCGACCTACGACAGAGGGGATTCAGTTCGACGAGGCCAACGCTCCCGCGAGCGCCACGAAATAGTTGGCGGACGTGCTAGGCGTCACCCTCCAGTTGGCAAACAACGAACGCGGCAAGACGCTCGATCTGGATGGGACACGCTACGCTGACGCGGGTCCAGGACCAGCGCGGTGGGCCATGTTGGTCCGTACGCTACGGCCGGCAGCCGTGCGTGAGTTGGCGGACCATCCCAACCTGCGCGTTCGCTTCGAGCTTGCCGACGGGGCGCCAACTGAGCTCAGCCAAGCACTTGATGACCTGGCGCGCAGGAACCGCCGTTTCAGCCACATCCTTCTGCCAGTCAGGAACTGAAGCGCTCGATTGACCAGGACGTTCATACTCACGCTGCGGCGACCGATGAGTACCTGAGCCGCATGGCGTCTTATGAGCATGAACAAAGTTGTGTGGCACACCACGATGTCTCTGGACGGCTTCATTGCTGGACCCGGCCACGCTATGGAGTGGGTGTTCGAGTACCCGGCCTCGCCCGATGCCTTGAAGGTCATGCACATGACCGGCGCGATGCTGGCGGGGCGGAATACGTACGACGTTGGCGTGCGCGATGCGGGCAAGCAGAGCGGCGCGGCGTATGGTGGTGCATGGAGCGGGCCGGTGTTCGTGCTGACGCACCGACCGCCCGATGCCGTGCCAGACCCGACCATCACCTTCCTCCACGGTGACATTCGCCAGGCCGTCGCGACCGCGGGCAAGGCAGCGGGCGACAAGAACCTCGAGGTGCTCGGCGCCAACGTCGCGCGACAATGCATCGAGGCTGCGTTGCTCGACGAGATCGTCATACATTTGACCCCGATCCTGCTCGGCGACGGCGTCCACCTGTTCGAACGACGCACCGGCGAGCCAGTGCGCCTGGAGCGGCTCACGGTCGACCAGTCGAGCCAGGTGACGGCCTTGCGCTTCCGTGTCCTGAAGTAGCACGAGCGTGTCCACAGCAGGCCAGCTCGACGCCGCGGCGTTCGCCGAACTGGCGGAACCGCACCGGCACGAGCTGCAGGTGCACTGCTATCGCATGCTCGGCTCGTTCGACGATGCCGAAGACGCCGTACAGGAGTCCCTGCTGCGCGCGTGGCGCCAGCGCGCCAGCTTCGAAGGCCGCTCGCCGTTTCGGGCCTGGCTCTATCGCATCGCGACGAATGCCTGCCTCGACTCGCTGCGGCGAAACACCCGACGGGTCTTACCTCAACACGTCGCGCCGCCGAACGTGCCGCCCGAGCAGGTGCCCGACCCGGGCGAGGTTCGCTGGCTGCAGCCGTATCCCGATCGGCTGATCGACCAGGCTGAAAGCAGCCCCGAAGCACACGCGATTGCGCGCGAGACGATCGAGCTCACGTTCATTGCCGCGCTGCAGCTATTGCCGTCGCGACAGCGCGCGGCGCTGCTGGTGCGCGAGGTGCTGGGCTGGTCCGCCAACGAGACGGCGGTCTTGCTCGAGACCAGCGTCGCCTCCGTCAACAGCCTGGTGCAGCGTGCGCGGGCGACGCTGCAGCGCAATCGACCGCCACGCCGCACCGACTGGGCGGCCACGACGGACGCCACGGACCAGGAACGTGCGCTGCTCGAGCGGTTCATGCGCGCCTGCGAGCGCGGTGACGCGGCGGCGATCGTGGACATGCTCGGCGACGACGTCCGCTGCACAATGCCGCCGTATCCCTGGTGGTTCGCGGGCAAGGCTGCCGTGGCCGAGTCGTTCCGCATGGGTCTCGGACCCTACCGGCCGGGCGAATTTCGTGTGGTGCCAACGCGGGCCAATCGCCAGCCCGCGTGCGCCACGTACGTGCGCGTCGCCGGCGACACGGAGTACCGCGCCTTCGCCATTGACGTGCTACGCATCGAGCACAGTCAGATCGTCGAGGTCACCGCATTCCACGAACTAGCGCTGTTCGAAGCGTTCGGCCTGCCCCTGACGGTCGGGCTCAGAACCGATGAGACGTGTGGCTGAAGGGGCCTTTGCCGAACGCGAGGACCTTGCGCGGTGCGACGCCAAACACCAGGGCCGTCCCGCCGTCCGCGTGCCAGAAGGCACCGTCGCGCACCTCGAAGTGCCATTGGCCGTCCCACTTCTTGGCCCACGCCGCGGCGAGTCGTTCGAGCAGCCGCTCGTCGGTGACCTGGACTGCGTCGCCCTCGACGACGATGTTCAGGCCGTGCTGCCAATCGTCGCCGCCGGTCGTGAGAATCACGTGCGGGTTCGATTTCAAGTTGATGGCCTTCTGCTCGGTGGGCCCGGTCGAGAAGTACAGGGCGTCGTCCAGCCACACCGCGACGAGCGGCGTCATGTGCGGTCGACCATCCGCGCGGACCGTGCCGACCAGGAACAGCTCCGCCTGTTCAAGTGCCTGCCGAGTCTGCTCCCAGTCCGTGGGACGAGCGTCGGGGTCGCTGAAGCGCGTATCGAGGCGAGTGCGCGGCTGGCTCATCGAGCAGCTCCTCCAGGGCAGGTGCGTGGCACCAGCGTGTGTTAGTCGTTAAACACACTATGCGCTGGATCCCGATGGCGGGCATTGTCCTGGTGGCCCTGGTTGGCGTGGGCCAGGTGGTCACGGCGATGCAGGAGGCGACCGACGGTTCTACGATGTTCCAGGTCGATCCTCTGAACCCTGTCGAGGGCGAACCGCCCATTGAACCTGGCCCAGCTCCGATGCCCATCGAACCGATGTATCAGCCCCTCGTCGATTTCACCGTTCAGGACCTGGCGACGCGCCTGGCGATAGACCCGACGACGATCGAGCCGCTCGAGGCGCGATCCGTAGTGTGGCCTGACGGCGGGCTCGGCTGTCCGACGCCGGGCATGGCCTATATCCAGGTCCAGGTCGAAGGCGCGCTGGTGCGCTTGCGCGTCGACGGCAAGCTGTACGAGTACCACAGCGGCGGCGCGCGTCCGCCGTTCCTGTGTGAGCAGCCAGCGGACGTACCACCCGTGCCGCAGCCCGGCGACCAGCCCGCGCCCCCGCCCGGCGGCAGCACCGCGGTCTAAGCCAACACACGGCGGACCGAGAAGGAAAGAGGGGCAGACCGGCGGCTGCCGAATCTGCCCCTCGACTACGGTGCGGCTATTCAGCTATTTGGTGACCGTACCTCCGAAGAAGGCCACTGCTATGCCCTGGAAGAGGTTACTGGTCATGAACGCGTAGTTCGTCCATGTGCCAGCCTTCACACCCTGCGCGTTGATGGTGATGGTGTGTGTCTCGCCTGGCGCGCCCGCAGTACCCGTTACGCGCAATTCCGTCCCGTTCACTGGAAGCGTGCCGACTCCGTCGACGTAGCGGTTCTGGCCTCGGTTGCCGAAGATGTTTTCAGCACCGACCGTCAGGAAGCCGCCATCGCCGTTGCCTTGCAGCGTGCCGAAGGCATAGGAGATGTCTTCTCCTGGATGGGCGTCGCCGTTGACTCCGATCCAGATTTCGAAGGTGTCCAGCCGGTTCTGGCTGAATTCGCGAACACCATCGAAGTCGACCACGATCCACGTATCCGCCCCGTCGGTCAGCGTAGTGATGCGAATGGCTCCGCCGGATGCCGGATTCAGGTCTGTCCACCACGGCGCGAGCACGTTGTTCGGCCGGGCTGTATCGGGCAGAACCTGGTTGATGAACTGCACATCCTGCGCAGTGCCGCCACCGACGACGACGTAGCCATCGCTGACGACGCCGACACGGGTATACGTCGTGCCTGCGAACGTGAACGCGGGCACGTTGAAGTTGACGATGGTCTCATCACCCACGCCTGCGATCGGCGCGACACCGAACGTCGACAACGGCAGGTAGCCGCCAGCTGGCGAGGTACCTGGAGCGATCGTCACATTCGGTGGCTGAACGCCGGCCAACGTGCCGGTGAAGCTCACCAGGTTGCCGACGTGCGTACCGCCCGAGACACTCGTGACCTGCAGGTTGTCAGGCACGTTGTCCGTGACGGTGACCTGAGCGGTGTCGAAGCTGGTGTTGGTCGCGCTGACCGAACACGTGGTCGTGCCACCTATCGGCAGCGTCGCCGGACTACACGTCTTGGTCAGCGGGACGACCTGCTGATTGCGCACGATCGTGATCGGCATGTGCAGGATGCGGTTGCCATTGCGCAGCTCGAGCGTCGCAAAACGAACCTGCGCCGGCGTCGTGACGGGCACGCGACTGGCGTCGATGGTGATGTCGAACGTCGCGTTGCCACCCGCGGGCACGGCAAGCGTCTTGGGCACCGTGACGATGAAGTCGTTCTCCTCGTCGACGACGCGCAGGCTCCATTCACTCGCCGTGGTCAGTTCACTGTGCGCCGTGCGCTGCACGGTGATCTGGCCGGGCATGTTCGGCACGAACACGCTCGGGTAGTTGGCGTTCCATAGCTGGTTCTGCAGCACGACGTAATTAGCGCCCGTGTCGGAGAACGTGATACGCGGGTCGGCCGCGCGTGGCGGATCGATCCGGCCGCCTCCGTCGTCGAATGCGTCGACCGGTGTGTGGCCATCCTCCTTGACCACGAAGCGTTTGCCCGTGGTCATGAGCGCCGACTTGATCTGGCCTGGTGTCCAGGTCGGATGCAGGTCTTTGAGCAGCGCGGCCGCGCCCGCCACGTGCGGGCTGGACATGGACGTGCCCTGGATGGCCTGGAACAGCTCACCAGGAGGTCCGCCGAGCACCGTTGCCGGCGCCGGCGTATGGCCGGCCAGGATCTGCACGCCAGGCGCGGTGACGTCAGGCTTGCTGACGCCGATGCTTTGGCCGGGGCCGCCGCGCGAGCTGAAGGCGGCCATGACGTCACCCTGCGCGGCTGTCTTCTGTCCGCCCGGGAACGTCGCCGTCACGCCGGTGTGGCTGCCGAGGAACGCCAGGATTGCCGCGCCGGCGTCGTTTTCGACGTGGATCGCGGGCAGCCAGTGGTTATCGGTAAACGTGCCCTGCAGCGTCGGGTTGTACAGCAGCATGCCATGGCCGCCGCCGGTGAACACGTTGAAACCCTTCTCGATGCGCCCCGTGACACCGCGCTTGCAGACCACGATCTCGCCGTGGAACGTGCCCGCTGGGAACGGGTTAGTGCCCGAGACAGCGCCGCACAGCTCCTGGCCTGTCGGCGGCAGGATGACCGGTGTGGGCGTGCTGATACCTGCCGTCACACTGGCGCCGGTGACCTGGATGCTGTCGCCGTTGCTGGCGCGCAGCGTGGCAGTGCTGGTGAAGGCGCGGTCCTCGGTGCTGGCGCCGACGGTCGTGACCCACGGGCCACGGTGGTCGGTCGTGTCGGCGCCCGGCCCGGAGTTACCGGCCGAGGCGGCCACGAACACGCCCGCGTTGTACGCGTCCAGGAACGCCAGCTCGACGGCGTCCGAGTACGGGTTCGCGCCGCCACTGATCGAGAAGTTGATGACGTTGACGCCGTCCTGGATCGCCTTCTGGACAGCCGCGACCGAGTCGCTCTGGAAGCAGCCCGCGTCGCCGCAGACCTTGTACATGATCACGTGCGCGCGGGGGGCGATGCCCGAGATGACGCCACGCGGCACGTCGAAGATGTCGGCATTGACTTTGCCGTTGCCGGCGGCCGTGGTCGAGGTGTGCGTGCCGTGGCCATTGTCGTCACGAGCTGTGGTGAACTCGGTCGGCATCAGGCCGCGCACGGCATCGTAGGTGGCCATGAAGCGGTCGGCGCCGATCAGCTTGTTGTTGCAGCTGAAGGCCGGGCCTGGATTGCTGCCACCCGAGAACTCGCATTGACGTGTGCCGGCAATGGACGGGGGCGGGGCAGGATAGGGATCACCCGCGGGATCAGGGTCGGACAGCGACGGATGCTCGGGCCAGATGCCCGTATCGAGGACGCCGACGATGACACCTTCGCCCGCTTTGGACTGGCCACCGAGGTAGTCCCAGACGATGTTCGCCTGTATGAAGGTCGGGCTGCGGTCGGTCTGCGGCTGCAACAGCTCGTCAGCCATGATGGCTTTGACGCCCTGCACCTTGGCCAGATTCGTGACCTGGTCAGCTGGCACGACCATCGCGACGCCGTTGACGACGACATCGAAGCGCTGGGTCACCCGGGCGCCGGGCGCCGCGCCTCGCGCACGGTTCTCGAATTCACCACGCCGCGCGGCGAGATGGCCCAGGTAGGCCTGACTCGCAGCAGACCGGATATCCAGAGTGCGTGCACCACTGACGCGCGGATTTGTCGCCGCGAAGCCCGCGACGCCGCCCGAGTAGGAAGCTAACGGAGCATCTTCGAGCTGAACGATGACGCTCACTTTGCCGGTGCCGCTGTCTTTGTTGGCCCCGATGTGGTGGATCGATTGTGGCGCAAGCGCTGTTGCCTGGAATGTCTTGTCGGGCTGCTGGGCGAACCCAGCGCCGTTGCCGGTTAGCATCAGGGCTAAGCCAGCAGTAACCGACAGCAACGCGCGAACCCTTGCCCGGTGATGCATCATCGTCATCCCCGCCCCGCGTGTAAGGTGCGTTCGACCCGGTCGAACGCTCAGGTGCTGCCCCTCGCTAGCGCCGCCGCGGCGACCGGCCAGTGCTCCCCCCGAGAAGCTGGCCGGCGACCTGTGCTGAGCCCTGGCGCGGAATAGCGAGTGGACGTTAGTAGCCCAGCGGTGTGCTGGTCAATACGCGCGCGAATTGTTACCGAACCTTCACATTGGCGAGGTGGACAGGTCAGACGCGCAGGCCGAAAACGCGCGCCGCGAGGTCGCGCCGGGGCTTGACTCGGGCTTGCAGACGCAACGCGCGGGATGTGCACCGTGTCATCGCGTTGGCGTGCGCCGAGCCTACGCTGGATCAGGCCCTCAGATCATGCAAATGGCGTTCGCGGTTGGCTTCTTAGCCGCGGCATTGGTGACCCTGGCGAATGTCCGCGGCACTGGCCAGGGCTTCTGCTGGAGCATCGCGCGGCTGGTCACGGGCGTGGGCCAGGTGCTCACAAGCATACTCTTGGCAGCGAGCGGCTCGTACCCGGCCTGGGTGGCGACGATCGCGCTCTACGTGGTCGGATTGGTGGCGATCTGGCTCAGCCCGGAGACGCGCGACCTGGTGCTGCGCGATCGGTAGACTTGCAAAGAGCCTTCATAGAGTTGACAACCTGCCGCATACTGTAGGGCACAGATTTCGCACCATCGAGACTGAGAGGATCACCACCGATTCCGAGACCACCATTCATACCGCGCCCGCCGGTGCAGACGGGACCGCGCACCAACGAGCAGATCCGCGCCGCCACGGTGCGCGTGTTGGACGCCGAAGGCCAGCAGATCGGCGTCATGCCTCTCGAGGAGGCCATTCGCAAGGCTGAAGAGGTCGGGTTGGACCTGGTCGAAGTCGCCGCTTCGGCTGACCCACCAGTGTGTCGCATCGCCGATGTGGGTCGGTTCAAGTTCGAACAAGAGAAGCGTGCGCGCGAGTCGAAGAAGAACCAGCACATTTCCGAAGTCAAGGAAGTGCGGCTGCGGCCTCGAACCGACGACCACGATCTGCAGGTGCGTGTGCGGGCCGCCCGACGTTTTCTGGAGCAGGGGCACAAAGTCAAAGTCGAGGTGCGCTTCCGCGGGCGTGAAGCCACCCACCCCGAGGTCGCGCGCGATCAGATCGGACGCATCGCGGCGGGCGTTTCGGACATTGCGTTTGTCGAGCGCATGCCGTCGCTCGAGGGACGGTCGATGTTTGCGATCCTTGCCCGGGGCAAGGCGCCGGGCTCCGACCGGGCCGCAGCCCGACCCGCCGAACGGCCAAGCGCCGAACGGCCAAGCCAGGGCGCGAGCGCGCCAGCTTCGCGTGAGCAAGCCGCGCCTGCGCCAGCTTCGGCCGCGGCAGCCGCGCCGGCGAATGCGACACCGACGAGTCCTACGACAGCGACGGCCACGCCTGCGTCAGAGCCGGCGGCCGGCTGATCGCCTCAGCCGCCGGCGTGACGCACCTTAGATTGGTGGCTTCAGAGATTCACGCTGTTGCTGTTGCAGCTCGTGCGGTCGTTTCCCGACCTTGGCTGCCTTGGGCTTCTTTTTCGCCTTGCCCTTGTCCTTACCTTTGCTACGTTCACCCATAGGAAGATCCTCCGCCTGAGGACCCAATAATAGGAGGAAGGCGATGCCGAACATGCCCCCCATCTCACCAGCCGACCTGGTCGGCTATTCCGTGCCCATGGTCGTCGAGCAAACCAGTCGCGGCGAACGTGGCTACGACATCTTTTCGCTGCTGCTCAAGAACCGCATCGTCTTTCTCGGGACGCCGATCGACGACGTCGTCGCCAACCTGATCGTGGCCCAACTGCTCTATCTCGCCCAGGAGGACCCGGATCGCGAGATCCAGATGTACATCAATTCGCCGGGCGGTCAGGTGGATGCTGGGCTGGCGATCTACGACACCATGCATTTGATTCAGCCGCAGGTGGCCACGACGTGCATCGGCATGGCCGCCAGCATGGGCGCGGTGCTGCTGGCCGGCGGCGCCAAGGGCAAGCGCTCGTCGCTGCCCAACTCGCGCATCCTGATTCACCAGACCTCGGCCGGCTTCCAGGGCACGGCGGCCGACATCGAAGTCCAGGCGCGCGAGATCATTCGCATGAACGCCCGCCTGCAAGAGATGATGGCCGCGGACACCGGCCAGTCCGTCGAGCGCATCGCGGCTGACATCAATCGCGACTATTGGATGAGTGCCCAGGAAGCGAACGACTACGGCGTCATCGACATGATCGTCGGTGCGACCGCCGCCACCGCAGCCGCCGATCGCGCTGAGGCCGCTGTTCAGGAAACCACCGCCACCACGGGCTCGACCAACGGCAAGCCGTAGCCTCACTCTCGTTTAGCGTCGGCTCGGGCCCTGGCGCTGGTGCGCTGCCCGGGCCGACCCGTAGGCGCTTAAATTCAATTGTCATCCTGAGCTTGCGAAGAGCCTGTCCTCGAGCGCAGCGAAGGAATCCGCTTGCCCGGGCGTTCACGTCCCAACAAGCGGATCCTTCGCTGCGCTCAGGATGACAGGCATCGTCGAGCCGGCAGCGTTGGCGCGCCCGGCGGGGCTGCTGCTACGGGGTGTGTACCGTACTGGGCCATGCACGTGGGCTTTATCGGTCTGGGACACATGGGCGAGCACATGGCGCGGCATGTCGCCGAGGCGGGGCACGATCTGGCGGCGTATGACGTGCGGCCCGAGGCGGTGGATGCGCTCGCGCGGAGCGTGGGGCGCGTTCGATCGACGCGCAGTGTGGCCGAGGCGGCGCTCGAGGCCGAGGTGGTGTTCACTTCGCTCCCGGGGCCACCCGAGGTCGAAGCGGTGGCGCTCAGCCCCGACGGCTTGCTGGAGTCAATGCGCGCCGGGGCGGTCTACGTTGACCTGTCGAGTAACTCACCGACCACCGTGCGCAAGTTGCATGCGCTGTTCCTGGAGCGCGGCATCGCGCTGCTCGATGCGCCCGTCGCTGGCGGCGTCGAGGGCGCGAGCGCGGGCACGCTGTCGGTCATGGTCGGTGGCGATCGCGACACCTACGAGCGGGTCAAGCCGGTTCTGAGTGCGATCGGCACGAAGTTGTTCTACTGCGGTCCGAGTGGCAACGGCGCCATCACCAAACTGTGCAACAACCTGTCGTCCCAGGCGCAGATCGCCGCCGCGGGCGAAATCCTCACATTGGGCGTGAAGGCTGGCGTCGACCTGGACATTTTGGCCGAGGTGATCGGTGCCAGCACCGGCACCTGTCGCGCCATCACCACCACGTTCCCGCGCCAGCTCTTCCGACGCAACTTCGAAAATCCGGGCTTCTCGACGTTCTTGTCGGCCAAGGACACGCACCTGGCAATCGAGCTCGCCCACGAGCTCCACGTGCCGATGCCCATCGGCGAGCTGGTCGAGCAAGACAAGCAAGAGGCGTTGCGCCGCGGCTGGGGCGCACTGTCGCCCGACGTCTCGGTGCGCCTCCAAGAGGAGCGCGCAGGGGTGGTCCTGGAGCTCGCGCCCGCGGCCGCCACGTAGCAGTTCCACGTGCGTACGCCGCGGCCAGTCTGTCGGCGACATCAGGTCTACGTCGGACCGACGGCATAGATGCGCAGACTGGGCGCTCCACGGGTCGGGTGCAGCGAGCAGTTGCACTCGGCGCCGCCAAGCGCCCGCAACACCTCCTCGCCGGGCACCCGAGCGTGGAACTCGGCCTGCAGTTGGCCGCGCCCGAACAACTCCTCGTAGAACTCGACCTGGCGCACGTAGCGCGTGGGCTCGGCAAAGTAGCGATCGTACACAGCGCTGCTGGCCACGACGTAGCCGGCGTAGCTGTCGAGCCGCTGTTCGGACAGCGAGAAGCGCACCCGGTTGTTGAGGCGGGTGCCCTCGAGTGGCGGCCCGTACCACTCGGAGACGATGCCCGTCCGAGGTGAGCTGTGCTCGACGAGCCACGCGCGTGCCAGCACGCGCGGCGACGGCTGCAGCTGCTGCAGATCGAACAGCACCAGCTGTGCTGCGAGCTGCACCGACGCGACGAGGGTGCCCAGCGCCGCCGCAGGCAGGCTCGGCACGTTCTGCAACGCGTAGCCGGCGAACAGGGCCAGCAGCGGCAGCACCTGAATCGTCCAGCGATGCCAGTGCAGCGCCGAGGTGCTGATGCCGACGACGTAGACGGCGACGAAGACGACCAGCAGCAGCTGCCGTGGCGAGCGGCGCCACAACGACAGGCCGACGCCCGCTGCAGCGAGGGCCGCGACCGGCCAGGTCAGGTCATCGGGCAACGAGCTGCTCACGTACCACCCGAGATTGCCGAACGGCGACAGACCATCGGCGCCGACATGGCTCGACTCGGCCTCGGCGAGCAGGCTGGTGCGCAGCGCGGGAAGATCGAGCAGCGCAAACGGCGACATCGCCAGGAACCCGCCAGCCACCGCCGCCAGCGTCAGTGGCGCCCGACGCCGGGCGGTCAAGAGCGCGATCGGCACGAGCGCGACCATGAAGTAGCGTGTCGCGACCGCCAGCCCGACGCTCATCCCGGCTATCGCCAGGCGTATTCTGGTTGGCTGGTCGAAGGCGCGCAGCATCAGCCACAGCCCGAGCAGGCCGAAAAAGATGGCGGCGCTGTCGGTGCGCACGATCTGCGCGTGTGCAACGGCTATAGGCAGGATCGCGGTCAGCCAGGCGCCGATCACGCCCGCGGTCGCGCCAAACGCGATACGGCCGACGGCGAAGACGAGCGGGATCGCCAGCACCTGATAGGCCACGCCCAGCCAGCGACCGGCCAGATAGAAGTCTTGCGGCTGCTGGGCGAACCGTCGTTCGACGTCACTTCCGGCCAGTCGATAGAAGGCAGCGAGGGGATAGATGACCGTCGCGCCCGGGTGACCGAACCACCCTGGGTCGAGATTCCCCGTTGCCGCGATGCGCACCGCGGGTTGCACGAACACCGGTTCGTCGATCTCCGGCGTGACTGGCAGCGCCCGCTGCACACCCGCTCCGGTCGCCGCGAGTGCCACCAGGACACTACCCAGGAGGGCAAGCTTGGCGACACCGTGGCGGAATATCACTCGATGGTCAGAACCTTACCGTCCGTTCCTAGATAGACCACGAAGCCCAGGCTCTGCTGAGAGCTCGTGTCGACAGCGTAGTACACCAGCGTTGCGCCACCCGGCGCGTCATAGTTGGCGACCCGCTCGACTCTGGTGATTGGGCCGCGGCCGCTACCCGTCGTTTGTAGCTGCGTCGAAAACTGCTGTTGCGTGACACGCTGCTGGAAGCTCGAATCCATGCATTGGTAGGCCTGCTGCTGGACGCCGGGTGAGCCCGCCAACGCGGCCATCACGGTGTCGGCGCAATCTTGGTCGGTGCTGCTGTTCATGGCCCAGCCCGCGCTCGACTGCGCGGGCTGGAAATACAACATGTAGGCGCCGATGGCGCTCAGCACAATGGCGCCGAGGAGCATGCTGCCCCTCACGCGCCACAGCGCACTGCCGGCGCGGACTGCGATCCGCTGCCAGACATTCATGCTCATGGTGTCCTCCTTACGCGGTCGTCGTTGCCGCGAAGTCGAGCTGCACAGCGACTTGATTGTCGACACTGGCCACGAACGGCACCGACGGGATCGCCACGCCCCAATCGGCGTACTGGATCGTCGTGGTCGCGGTGCCCTCGAGGCGACCGTCTGCTGTTGGTACAACGGTTACGTCGAACGTCGCCGGTCGGATGACTCCCTTGATGGACAGGTCGCCGGTGGCCTGGAACGTGAACGGCTTGCCGTCTTCGATCGTCGTCGGCAGGCCGCTGAGCTGGCTCGGGGTGAAGGTGATGTATTCGTATTCGTCGGTGCTCAGGATCAGATTGTTCAGCGCGCGGTTGCGCGAGCTGTCATCGGTCTGCAGCGTCCTGGCATTGACGACGATTGGGCCTAGCTGGGCGGTGCTCGGATCGGTGGCGTCGAAGTAGAACTGGCCGCTGACCTGATTGGTCGTGCCGACCACGGTGTACGGCGCGCCTCTAAGCACCTCGTCGACCGTGAACGTTGCCGCTGACTGTTGGGCCTGGATGGTGTAGACGGACTCGGTGCTGGCGAAGGCCGTCTGGACCACGGACTCGATCGGCGCGCTCTGGGCCGCGGTCGGCTTCAAGTAGCCATAGGCGCCGAGCGTGGACGCCGCCAGCACAACAGCCACACCGCCGGCCATTACCGCTCGGCGGATCTTTAGTGCGTTCATATGGCTCACTATGAGCGTCATTCCTTGGAACAACCTTGAAGAAATACGCTGATTTGCCGCGCACATCTACTCGTAGCGGAGCGCGACTATGGGATCGAGCTGCGAGGCCTTGCGGGCGGGATAGATGCCGAAGAACATGCCGATCGCGGCCGAGACGCCGAAGGACAACACAATGGCATTCCACGGCAGCACGGTCGTCCAGCCGGCAACGTAGGGCATGAGCACGGCGACCAGAGAGCCGACCAGGATACCGATCAAACCGCCAAGGACGGACAGCACGATGGCTTCGACGAGGAACTGGAACAACACGTCGCGCGGCTGAGCGCCAATGGCCAGACGGATGCCGATCTCGCGTGTGCGCTCCGTCACCGATACCAGCATGATGTTCATAATCCCGATGCCGCCGACGACCAGGGATACGGCTGCAACGCCACCCAGCAACATAGTCATCGTGTCGCTGACACTCGAGACACGCGAGATGATGTCCGAGTTGTTGCGAATCGTGAAATCATCACCCGCCGAAGAAGCCAGACCATGACGCTGGCGCAAGACAGCGGTGATCTCCTCTGAGACAGTCGAAATCCGGGCGGCATCGGCAACCTGGACGACGATCTGATTGATCGACGTCGCCCCGAACAGGCGGACCTGGCCGGTCTGGAACGGGATCATGACCGTATCGTCCTGATCGCCGAAGCCGGAGCTGCCTTTGCTGGCCAGCACGCCGACGACGGTGAACGGGACATTGCGAATCCGGATCAGCTGGCCGACCGGTGACTGGCCATTCGGAAATAGGGAGCTCGCCACGGTCTGGCCGATGACCGCGACGTTCTTCGAATCCGCGTTGTCCGCGGCGGTAAACGCGGAGCCAGAGGCGATCTTCCAGTCATTGATGGTCAGGTAGTCCGGTAGGACGGCCTGAATCCGGGTCGACCAGTTCTGGCTGCCGTAAATAAGCTGGGCGTTGCCGGACACAACCGGACTGCTCCCACTCAATCCGCTGACACGAGCGCTGATTGCTTCCGCGTCCGCCGCTTTCAGAGTGACGGCGCTGCCGGCTCCGGAGCGCGCGCCACCACTCGAGCTACTGCCGGGCATGATGGTCAAGAGATTGGTACCCAGGCCCTGGAGCTGGCTGCTGACCGAGGCGCTCGCGCCCTGGCCGAGCGCCACGATGGCGATGACGGCCGCGACGCCGATGATGATGCCCAGCGTGGTCAGCACGCTGCGCCCCTTGTTGGCGCGCAGCGCGGCCAGCGCCGACGGGATCGTCTGCAGCACGCGCATCCTGCTTCGGCCGGCCGCGGGCGCCTCGGCCAGGATCGCGAACGGATCCGAGTCCACGTTGGTCTCGGGTCGCGACGTGACCATGGGCAACGTTGCGGCGCTCATGCCGCCTGCTCCTCGACGAGCGACGCGGCGGCCGACGCGACGTGGAGATTGCGATGGTCGGACAACACCTCGCCGTCCTTGAATACGACGGTGCGTGAGCAGTGGGCCGCGATGTCGGGCTCGTGCGTCACCAGGACGATCGTCGCGCCGGCTCGATTGAGCCGCTGCAGGATGGCCATGATCTCCACACTGGTGCGCGAGTCGAGGTTGCCGGTTGGCTCGTCGGCCAGAATCAGGCTCGGGGCATTGACCAGCGATCGGGCAATGGCGACGCGCTGCTGCTGCCCGCCCGACAGCTCGTTCGGTCGGTGGTGCATGCGCGAGCCGAGCCCGACTGCCTCGAGCGCAACCTGCGCGCGCCGTTGGCGAACCGCGGACGACACGCCCGCGTAGACCATCGGCAAGGCCACGTTTTCGAGCGCATTCATGCGCGGCAGGAGATTGAAGCCCTGGAAGATGAAGCCCAGCTTCCGACTTCGTAGATCTGCTAGCTCGGTTGGGCTGAGCGCGGTCACCTCCTCGCCGTCCAGGGCGTACGAGCCACTGGTCGGACGATCGAGACAGCCCAGCAGGTTCATGAACGTCGACTTGCCCGAGCCCGAGGGGCCCATGACCGCCACGAATTCGCCGCTGTGCACCTCGAGCGAGACTGACCGCAGCGCATGCACAACACTGGAGCCACGGGAGTAGTCCTTGGTCAGATCGGTGACCTTGATGACGGGCGCCGAGGTCATGGATTGGGGCCTCCGGCAGGCGCGCCGCCCTGACCGGCCGGGCTCTGCTGCGCTCCGCCCTGCGCGCCCTGGCCAGCCTGACCGGCCTGGCCGCCCTGACCAGCTTGACCCGCCGGGCCGCCTGGGCCGGCCTGGCCACCTTGACCGGCCTGGCCCGCCGGGCGATTGCCGCCCGGCGCGCCAAAGCCGAAGATGTTGCCCGAACCGCTCGAGGAGCCACTCCGCGCGCTACTCGAGCCGGACGAGACACTCGTCACCACCCGATCACCTGGCTGGAGTCCGCTGAGCACGACCGTATTGGTCCCGTCGCTGATGCCAGTCTGGATCGGCACGCGCACCGGCGCCCCGTTGCGCAGCACATACACGGCGTTGCCCTGACCACGGTCCTGGTTCTCGGCGTACGAGATCGCCGAGTTCGGCACCAGAATCGCGTTGTCCGCTTCCTGAGTGACGATGCTCACCGTCGCGGTCATGCTCGGCAGGAGCGTGACATCAGGTCCTGAGGTTGTCGAAGGATCGACTGCGACCAGCACGCTATAGGTGACCACGTTCGAGGTCGTCGTGCCCGCGGGCTGGATGCTCGCGACCGTGCCCGTGAAGGTCCGATTCGGAAACGCGGTCAGCGTGAACGACGCCTTCTGTCCGGGCTGGATCTTGCCGATATCGGCCTCGCTGATCTGGGCTTGCACTTGGGGCGCGCTGACGTCCATGAGCGTGATGAACGCGCTGCCGGTCGAGCTGCTGCTGGTGGTGCTGCTACTCGTGCTCGAGGAGCTCGAGCTGGTTGGACCGCCACTGATCCACTGGCCGGCCGCGCCGTTCACGCTGGCGATCGTGCCACCGGTCGGAGCGATCAATGTGGCCGCTTCCAGGTTGTTCTGGGCTTGCTGCAGCGCAGCGCGCGCGTTGGCTACCTGCGCATTGGCCTGATCGAGCGCCGGCTGCGTTGGCGGCGCCAGCGTCTGCGTGGCCGTGGCTTGTTGCGTCTGCAGCGCCGACTGGCTCTGCGCGATCGTGTTCTGCGCCGACTGAATCGACGCGTTTTGCTGCGCGGCGGTGTTCTGATACGTCGCCTGCGCCTTGATGAAGGCGGCTACTGACTGATCGAGCGCGTTCTGCGCGGATTGCACGCTCGCGTCCTGCTTGACCTGGTCACTGCTGTAGGCGTCCTGCGCGGTGAGCACGCTGTTCAACGCCTGGTTGACCTGAGCGCGCGCCGATTCGAGGCCCTGGTGATTCTGAGCTTGTGCGGTCGCCAGAGCTGCCTGGGCAGTCCTGAGCGCGTTGTCGGCGGTGCCTACTTGCTGCTGCGAGGACAGCAGCGTTTGCTGATTCTTGGCCAGGTTGGCCTGCTGCTGCGCTTGCGCGGTCTTGAGGCTGCTGTCGGCGTTGGTCACCTGCGACTGCGCTGCGATCAGGCTGCTCTGGTTCTTGGCCTGATTGCTCGCCGCGGTGGCCTGGGCCGTATTGAGCGCGTTCTGCGCGGTCGTGATGTTCGCCTGCGCATTGGCGAGGCTCTGATTGTTCTGTGCCTCGGCCAGGTCCTGCTGGCGCTGCGAGGTCGTTACGCCTGCGCTGGTCGTGGTCGGGCTCGACTTGGCCTGATCGACCTGGGCCGCGGCGACGTTGTTGCTGGCCGCGGCGACATCGGCGGTATTGTTGGCCGCTGCCTGGGCGTTGGACAGGTTGCGCTGTGCGTTCTGTATCGCCACCTGGTCGGCCTGCGTTGAGGTCGTAATCTCCTGTTGCGTCGACGCAAGCGCGGCCTGTGCGCTGCTCAGGTTCTGCTGTGCGTTCTGCACGGCCACGGTGTCGGTCTGATTGCTCTGGTCGATCGACTTCTGACTGGCGGCGAGCGTCGTCTTGGCGTCGTCGAGCGCCTTTTGCGCATTCGATACCGCGACCTGCTGCTGGTCGAGCGCAGCCTGCACCTGGTCCCAATTAGCGTGGAACGTCTGGAGCTGGTCCTGGTACGCCTGTTGGGCATTGGCCAGCGAGGTCTGGTCCGCCTGCAGCGCCGCCTGTGCCTGGGCCTGCGTCTCGGCGAGCGTCTTCTGGGCGCCGACGAGACCCACCTGGGCCGTGTTGATGTCGGCCTGGCCTGCTGCGAGCGTCGCATTGGCCGTGTCCTGGGTCGACTGCAGGCTCTTCTGCGCGTTGTCGAAGGTGGTCTGCGCGGCGTCGACCTGGGCTTGCGCGAGCGCCTGCTGCTGCTGCGTGGCGCCGGCCGAGACCGTGGCCAGATTCGCCTCCTGCTGCGCCAGCGCCGCCCGCGCCTGGTCGAGCGCGATCTGCAGATCGGTGGTGTCGAGGCGGGCCAGCGTCTGGCCCGGCGTGACCGTCTGCCCGACGGCCACGTCGACTTCGTTCAGCTTGCCGCTGCTCTTGAAGCTGAGCGGCACGCTCTGTGGATTGGTGATCGGGCCTGTCGCGGCCACCGTCACTTGAAGGGTGCCGGTCGTGACCGCGGCGCTCTGGTAGGTGGGTGTCTGCTGGTTGCGGGTGAGCGGATTGCCAGCGATCGCGATGTACGACCCGCCGATGGCAACGGCGGCGGCGAGGCCGAGCAACAGCAGGCGGTTGGGCACGCCGCCCGGCGTCCAGGATCGGGCTCGTGGCGCACTAAGGGCCATCAGGTAGGTTCTCCTCTTGGAGTTTGAAGTAGTTCAGACTCTAGGCAGGCAACCTTGGATGTTCCTTAGAAAAGCGCCTTGTGAAGCTTCTTGTCATCCTGAGCTTGCGAAGAGCCTGTCCTCGAGCGAAGCGAAGGAATCCGCTTGCCCAGGCGTTCACCAGACCGGATCCTTCGTGCTCGCCGTGCCCCGCGCGAAGCGCGTGGGTTCCTCGCCTCAGGATGACAAAGAAGTGGGCTAAGCCTTCTTGGCCGCCTCCAGGGCATCTTGAAATTCGGCCCGAATCTTGTTGCCGGCCTGGTTGCGCCACTCGGCAACGATGCCGTCGAGGTCGGTCAACGGGCGGCGACCCTGGACGATCTGCGAGACGCCGGCATACATGGTGTCCTGGGCCAAGATGCCCTGGCTGAGCGCCGTCGCCGAGTACAGGCCCACGGTCGGATCCTCAGAGGCAGCGGCCATCATTGCCATCTCAGCCTGGTACGCGACGTTGGCGAACTCCTGCGATCGATTCGCGCTGAACAGCGCGTACGGCGGCGAGGTCACGTAGCGCCACGTGGCAGTGAGCTCGGCGCGGCCCTGCTCCGTGAGCACCGGCGCCCCGTCCGGGTTGAAGTTGAAGTTGGTGCCCTTGACGCCGAAGTAGTTCAGCAGCCACTCCTCGGAGCCGAATGGGGCGGCGAAGAAATTGGCGACGCGCAGCAGCATCTTGACCCGCTCGGGCGAGCTCTGCTGCTTGATGTAGGTCACGCCAAAGTTGCCCGTGCCGGCCGGGTAGAAGGGCTTGCCCCCGTCGTGCGCGAACGGGTGCATCGGGAAGATCTTGCCGGTCGAGACACGCGTGGCCAGGATGTCGTGCAGCTGCACGTACTGACCCCAGACACCGGGCGCGACGGCAAAACGGCCACCCATGAAGTCGTCGTTGAACGCGCCACCATACGTTGGGGTGTTGGGGTGATAGACGCCCGCTGCCCACAGGTCGCGCGCGAAGCCAACGGCCGCCTTGAACTCCTCGGTCTCGGCATCCTTGAGCAACTTGCCGCTAGCGTCGAGCTTCCAGTTATTGGGCACGCGGAAGATGCCCGTGAAAACGTTGTTCGGCGTCAAGCCGAAGTACGACGCCTGGCCGACGGCGATGCCGTACTGGTTCTCAGTGGGCTTGGTCAGCGCGACCAGCATGCGTTTGAAGTCGTCGGCATCCTTGGGCGCCTTATCGACCTGGATGCCGGCCTTCTCGAACAGGTCCTGGCGGTACATCAGCACACCGCCGATCGGCGGGCGGGCCGACGGGATGCCGTAGATCTTGCCGTCGACCACCCCGATCCGCCACGTCGGGCTGGTGTAGTGGGCCAGGTTCGGATAGTCCTTGACGGCATCGCCGCTGAGATACGGCGTCAGATCAGCGCATTTGGCCTTGAGCAGCGCCGGCAGACCGCTTATCACACCGACCGGCACCGTCGTGGTCGGGTTATAGATGTAGTCGGGCAGCTCGTTGCCGGCGATGACCACGTTGACCTTGGTTGCGTAGTCCGAAGCCTGGACCATCTCCATGTTGAGCGTGGCATTGATGGCCTTGTTGACCGCTTGCCAGGCGGCGTTCTGAGCCATCGCCGGCGGCGCGGCGAGCGTGAGGTAGGTGATCGCGGAAATCGAGCTGCCATCGCCAGGCGGCTGCGGCACGGACTTGACCAGATCGGCCGGGAACTTGAAGAACGCCGGATCGAGGCCTTTTTCATTGCCCGCCAGGTCGGGCTTGAGTCCCGTGAACGGGACGTACGTGGGCAGCTTGACGCCGCCAAGGGTTGGGCCACCCGTCCCGCTGGTCGCACCGGTCGCGCCGCCGCCAGCTGTGGGTTTGGCCGCCGCTGGCGCGGTTGGCGCTGGCGCAGCGGATGTACACGCCGCCTGTAGGAGCAGCGGCACGCCGATCGCACCGGCAGCTGCGCCCCGACTCGCCCATTCGATGAACTTGCGGCGGCTCATCGAAGAGCCGAACTGTTCGGGAACCTCGGTCATGCAACCCCCACCGTGCGACGGAAATCAGAGCGCGAGTACGCGAAGCGGCCGGCAAGGGCACGGCAACGCGGCCCCGCCACGGCCCCGGCGCGAGAGAATATCACGCCGGTTCGCTGTGTGGATCCCGTAACGCATGCAGCCAAACGGGCCTCAAGCGCGCTCCTGGTGCCGCCGATACTGGGTGGGCCAGTATGTCGCAGCATCGTCCGACCTCACTCGCGGGCAACACTGGTCTCGACCTGCGCTGGTTGGTTGGCGGTCAGGTGCTGTGTCGCGAGGGCGACGCGCCGGGACCGATGTACGTGGTGTGCGCCGGCGCGGTGCGCGTCTATCGGCGTGACCCTGAGGCGCCCGAGCGGACGATCGAGCTGGCCAAGCTCGGGCCCGGCTCGATCATCGGCGAGCTCGCGCCACTGTTGAACCAGCCGCGCAGCGCATCCGTTGAAGCCGTCGAGGCCACCCAAATCCTGGAAGTGCCGGTACGCCAGTTAGGCTCGCTGGCCAAGCGCCAGACGCCGTTGTTGCGCGTCATCGCGCACGCCCTGAGTGAACGGGCCGGGCTCTCGGCGACGCAGATCAACGAGCTCGCTACCCGCATCGGCCTCGACCTGCCCGTCGACTCGCTGCCCGGCGCCAGTTCGACCGAATCAAAACGACACCTGCCGGCGCCGGAGCACGACCGAGCCGTGGTCTACCCCAAAGAAGTCACGTGCCCCGCGTGCGAGACCACCTTCTCGGCGCTCATCTTCCGACCGCACAAGGATCAGCCTGCAGAGCGCAGCAGCGACTTCCACCAGGTCTACCGCACCCAGAATCCGTACGACTACGAGATCTGGGTGTGCCCAACGGACCTGTACGCCGCCATGCCCGCGGAGTTCAGCGCGCTCACTGACGCGCAACGAGCCGCGGTCGCGGAGGTCGTCGACCAGGTCGTGCTGAGCGAGTGGCAAGGCGAGCGACCCGACTTCAATGTCGACCGCTCCTTGCCCATGCGCGAAAAGGCGCTGCAGCTGGCGCTGGCAATCTACCGCATGCGCGGCGCATCGCCGCTGCGGCTCGCTGCGGTGCTGCATCGCCTGGCCTGGTGCGCGCGCGAAAACGGCGACGCGGAGCGCGAGCAGGAATATATGGCCCTGGCCTTGGGCTGCTATCAGCGCGGCTATGAGGACAGCGACCTGGGCGGCGCCAAGGAAGAGCTGCGCGTGCAATATCTGTGCGGTGAGCTGAGCCTGCGGCTCGGCGAAATGGCCGAGGCGCTGAACTGGTTTGCCCAGGCGCGCCGCCACCCTGACCTGAAGCAGTATCCGAAGTGGGCGCAAATGCTGCGTGACCAGTGGGTGCTGGCGCGTGAGGCAGCCGGCAAGGCTGGCGTGTCCAGCCCGACCGAGGCCGCCGCATGAGCATCGTTCCGCGCTTCGCGGACGTGTGTTCCGTGAATCCGTCGGATGTCGCGGCGGTCCTGCAGTCGCTGCGCGAGCTGTTGGACGACTCGAGCCAGTGGACCCGCGGCGCCCTGGCGCGCACGGTGCTCAACGACGCCGTCGTGCCGCTGTCGGACAGCGCCTTGAAGTGGAGTCTGACGGGCGCAATCGCACCCGCACTCCTGGCGCGCCTTGGTCCGCGCGCCGCGCAGACGGATTGGCAGCGCTTGTATGAGCACGCGATCGTCGCCTTGTGGAATGCGCTGCCGAGCGACCATCCACGCACGCCACGCCAGGTGACCGACCTGGACGGCTTCAACGACTACCCGCGCACCGCACACTGCGACGTCGTCGACCTGCTCGACCGCGCACTCGCCAGCCTGGTTAGCTGACGCGCGCTTGGGCAACGCACGAACCTAATTGAGGCGTTCGCCGGTGGTTGGCTCGAACAGGTGGATGCGTTCGGGGTTAACGCGGATCCCGACGCGTTCTCCGATCTGGCCGCTGAACGTGGACGCGGCCAGCACACGCACTGCTGAGTCGCCAAAGCGGACGTCAACCACTTGCTCGCGGCCCATTGGCTCGGACACATAGACCTCGCCGTTGAGGTCGCCCTGTTCGGGCGCGACCAGCACGAGGTCTTCGGGTCGCATGCCCAGCTTGACCGCATAGCCAGTGCCGTTCGTGGCGACGCGCGCGGCATCCGCGGCGGGTAGCTGGACGTCCAGGCCGTCGGCCGACGCGTGCAGCGCGCCATCGCGCCGCGCCAGCGAGGCATCGAGAAAATTCATCGGCGGCGTTCCGACGAACTCGGCCACAAACAGGTTGCGCGGTCGCTCGTACAGCTCATCGGGCGTGCCGTAGGCCTGCAGCTTGCCGTCGCGCATCAGCGCCACCCGATCGGCCATAGTCAGCGCCTCGACCTGGTCATGGGTGACGAAGATCGAGGTGATGCCCAGGTCTTTCTGCAGGCGCTTGATTTCGCCGCGCACATCGTGGCGCAGTCGGGCGTCGAGGTTGCTCAGCGGCTCGTCGAGCAGCAGGATGTCCGGCTGCTTGACCAGGGCTCGAGCCAGGGCGACGCGCTGTTGCTGACCGCCCGACAGTTGGGCTGGCCGTCGTCCGAGCAGCTGGCCGACCTGCACGCGGTCGGCAGCCTCGTTCACTCGTCTGGTGCGCTCTTCCTTCGACAACCCGCCGCGCAGCTCCAAAGGAAAGCCGATGTTCTCGGCCACGGTCATATGCGGGTACAAGGCATAGCTCTGAAAGACCATGCCGATGCCGCGATCCTTGGGCAGCAGATGCTCGACTCGCCGGTCGCCGAACACGATTGCCCCGCCCGTGGGACGGTAAATGCCCGCGACCATGAGCAGCGTGGTCGTCTTGCCGCAGCCCGACGGACCCAGAAACGCGACGAACTCGCCGCTGTCGATGGCCAGATCGAGCGCGTCGACGGCGACGACACCGCCGAATGACTTGGTCAGCTTGTCCAGGAGGACTCGCACGGCTCTAGCCTTTTACTCCACCAGAGTAGATTTTCATCAGCTGTTCTTGCGCGACCAGGAACAACACCAGCACCGGCGCGACGTAGTACAGGCCGAGCGCGGTCAGAATGCCGTAATCGACGAACCGCCCTTCGCCGAGCACGCCACGTACGACCTGGCTGAGCGTGGCCTGGGTGCCACTGGGCATGAAGATGAACGGCAGCAGGAACTCGTTCCAGCCCTGGACAAAGGCGAGCAGGCCAAGTGCCAGCAGACCCGGCTGCACGAGCGGCATGACCACGCGCCACCAGGTCTTGAAGCGGCTCGCGCCGTCGACCAGCGCGGCCATCTCGAGGTCCCACGGCACCGTGTCGAAGAAGCCTTTCATGATCCACACGCCGAACGGCAGCTCGAAGGCCGCTTGGACCAGGATCACCCCCAACAGCTGGTCGTACAGACCGAGTTGTCGCAGGACGATGAAGATGGCGATCAGGAGTGAGACGGCGGGGAAACTGTGCAGCAGCAGGACGAAGCCGAGGAACGTCCGTCTTCCTGGGAAGCGGATGCGTGACAGCGCATAGCCAGCCATTGACGACACGAGCAGCACCACCAGCGCGGTGCCCAGGGCAAAGATCAAGGTGTTGATCGTGAGCGGCACGATCGGCGGCCGATTGCGCATCGAGTCGACGGTGTCTTGCGCCCACAGGAAGCGCCAGTTCTCCAGTGTGAAGGCGCCTATTGGTTTGAGCCCTTCCATGCGCGGGAAGAACGACGAGTACAGCAGCCAGCCGTAGAGGATCAAAATCGGCAGCGTGAACAGCAGCAGCACCAGGTACGGCACCACGCGCGTCCAGCTCCGGCCTGCCTGAACCTCCATTCAGGCGCTCGTTCCTCGCGCGGGAGTGGGGAGTGAGGAGTGAGGAGTGGGGGACGATCGCATTCCACTCACTTCCGCGTCCGCGTCGGCCAGTGCCGCCTTTCCGTGGAGGCCCGCCCCACTCCCCACTCCCCGCTCCTCACTCCTCGCGCCGGAGTGGGGA
>DASXRR010000257.1:0-34846 GCA_036506475.1 Chloroflexota bacterium | reverse complement strand
CCCATGCGATCGGGCCACAGCACGCCGCCGCTGACGCGCTCGTTGCCACGTACGAACCACAGCTGCCATGCGTGGCCAGGCTGGACCGGCGGCAGCCCACGCGCGGTGAGCATGCCCGTGCGCGAATTCGGGTCAAGGTAGACGGTGCCATACGAATGCACGGTCTGCACCGCGGGCGTTAACGGCCGCACCGCCAGCTGCGGCGAGGCCAGCACTTCGACGACCTGGTCGTAGCGCACCGCGCGCTCACGTTCCGCGGCGGCGGCACCACGCAGATCGGCAACCTGGCCCTGGAGCATGGCTACCCAGGCCAGCGAGCCAATCGACACGATCATCGAGACCATGGCCACGGCCCACGCCGGCGACAGTCGTAGCCGTGGCCAGGCGAGGCGCCGCCAGGGCCTGGCTGCCCACCAGGCCGCGCTGGCCGACCGTCGGTCAACGGCAGCAACTGGCGCCACTTCCTGAGGCGTGCGCTGCGCCGTCAGCAGCAGTCGACTGCGCAGTCGCGACGGTGGATCGACCTGCGGCACGGACGCGCCGAGCACCGCGGCCACTTCGCGGAACTCACGCAGCGCGGCAGCGCACTTGGGACATTCGTCGGCGTGCCGTTCGACGCGTTCCAAATCGCCCGGCTCCGCTGCGCCGAGGGCGATCGTGGCCGACAAATCGAGCATCTCCGCGCAGAGCTCCGATTCGGCCATCACCGGTCGCTCCACAGTCGAGACAGGTCGGGCGCTGTGCGCAACTGCTGCAAGCCGAGGCGCATGCGCGTCTTGATTGTGCCTAGCGGCTGGCCCAGCAGCGTCGCGATCTCGAGCTGGGTCATGCCGCGGAAGTACGCCAGCTCGAGGGGCAGTCGCTGCTCGTTGGGCAGCCCGGCCAGGGCGCGGCCGACGACGTGGCGGTCTTCGAGCGCGCCAATGCCCGACTGTGGATCACCTTCCGCCGAGGTGAGCCCGAAGCTGTCGAGCAGCTCAGTCAGACCATCGCCGTTGGTGCTGGTCATGGCCGTGATGCGGTGGCGCTGCTCGAGCTGTCGGCGGCGCAGCACGTCCACCGCATGGTGGTGGGCTACTCCGAGCAGCCACGGGAACAAACGCCCACGCGTGGGCTGATACGCGCTCGGCTGCCGCCACAACTTGAGGAACGTTTCCTGGACGACCTCTTCGGCGGCTGGGCCGTCACTCAGCAGGCGCAGCGCCAGCGAGTACACGCCGCGAGAATGCCGCTCATACACCAGCTCGAGGGCACGTGCGTCGCCGCGCGCCAACGCGTCCACCACTGCAGCATCGTCGTCCAGCGCTGGATCGAGCGAGCGCGCAGATGCATTCGGGCCACCTCCTCCTAGTGTGAGCCCTATATCCACGGCCAGGCGAGTATATCCGCTGGGCCGGCGAGCCGAGAACGGTAAGGCGAGCGCCGCGAGCATCTACAAGTGCTACGCGCGGCCTGGCTCGATAGATTCAAACTTGCGGCGGTTGGCCGTCTAAGATTTGTGTTGATGGTGATGGCGCGTAGCTATACGCCCTACCACCCGGCCCTGTTGACCGATCTGTACCACCCGGATTCGGCCTATGTGGCATGGCGCGCGGGCCGCAATGGCCAGACGACCTTCGATCTGTACGCCCGGAGGGCGCCCTTCGGCAGCAGTTACCTGCTCGTGGCTGGCCTCGAGATGGCGCTCGAGTTCGTCAGAAGCTTCCACTATGAAGACGACGACATCGCGTTTCTGCAGCAAATCCGCGACTACGACCCGCGGTTTCTGCACGATCTGCAAAAGCTACGGTTCAGCGGTGAGATCCTGGCCATGCCCGAGGGCTCGATTGCTTTCCCCAACGAGCCGCTGCTCAGAGTGACCGCGCCGTTCATCGAAGCGCTGTTGCTGGAAAGCGGCCTGCTGCAGGCGATCAACCTGGCGACGCTGATTGCTACCAAGGCCAGCCGTGTCGTGTGGGCCGCGCGCGGCCGGCCCGTCGCCGAGTTCTCACTCAGACGCGCCCAGGACCCATACGTCGCAACCAGGTCGTCCAGAATTGGTGGCTGCTTCAGCACCTCGTTTCTGGGCGCGGCCTACCGCTTCAGACTGCCATCGACGGGCACCGTACCGCATGCGTTGATCCAGCTGTTCGACTCTGAACGCGAAGCGTTCGAAGCGATCGCCAACACGTACAACCGCTATACGTTGCTGCTCGACACGTACGATCCACGCCAGGCGATTCACACGGCGACGGAGGTCGCGCAAATAGCCCGAGACCGGCTCGGCCACGTGCTGGCCGCGGTCCGCCTCGACAGCGGCGACCTCGCCGACGATGCCCGCTACGTTCGCGACGTTCTCGACCGTGCGGGCTTCGACGATGTCAAGATCTCCGCGTCAGGTGACCTCGACGAGTTCTCGATCACCGAGCTGCTCAATGCGGGTGCGCCAATCGACTCGTTCGGCGTAGGTACGAGCCTGGGCGTCGGCGCGGGTTCGGTGCAGCGCGACATCGAAGGTGCCGCGTTAGGCGGCGTGTACAAGGAGGTGTTCTACGTCGACGAACGTGGGCCACATCCGAAAGTCAAGGTTGCGGGCGAAAAGAGCACCTGGCCAGGCGCCAAGGAGGTCTATCGCATTGGCAACTTCAAGGAGGACGTGATCCAGCTGGCCGACGAGCCGAAGCCGACTCAGAGTGAGCGCTTGCTCAAGCCGGTGGTACTGGACGGCGAGGTGGTGCCCGGCTCGCTGCCGCCGCTGAATGAGATCTGGGAGTTTGCCCAGACCAACCTGCGCCATCTGCCCGAACGGTACCGGCAGCTCGAGGACGCGCCCACCTACCGAGTACGCCTCAGCCAGGGCATCATAGCGCTGCGCGAAGTCGCGCTGGCCGAGCAACGGGCGAGCGAGACCGTCGAGGCCGCGGTGTGAGCCCACCCGTCTTGCTGGAGCGCCAGGATCACCTGGCGCACGTGATCCTGAATCGGCCCGAGGTGCTCAACGCCATCAACAACGAGCTGGCCACGGATCTCTCAGAAGTCTGTGATGCCCTGGTTGGCGACCCCGAGGTGTGGCTCATCATCCTGCGCGGTGCTGGAGAACGAGCCTTTTCGGCCGGCGCCGATCTCAAAGCCCGCCGCGATATGACACCTGAGCAGTGGAGCGCCCAGCGCACGCTGTTTCGGTCGATGTTCGAGAAGCTGCGCAGCCTGCCGCAGCCGATGATCGCCGCGGTGCATGGCTTCGCGCTGGGTGGCGGCACCGAGCTGGCCATGCTGGCCGACATCATCGTCGCCTCGGATGAGGCTGTGTTCGGGTTGACGGAAGTGTCGCTGGGCATCATTCCCGGTGGCGGCGGGACGCAGAACCTGGCGCGGCTGATCGGGCGCAATCGGGCCAAGGAGCTGATCTTTGCCGCGCGACGCATAACCGCCCACGAAGCGCTCGGGCTCGGGCTGGTCAATCGAGTCGTGCCGCGCGCCGAACTGCTGAGCACGACCGTCGGCCTGGCTGAGGAAATCCTACGCAACAGCCCGTTCGCCATCCGCCAGGCCAAGTGGGCGATCGATCAGGGTGTCGATCTGCCGCTCGAGCAGGGCTTCGCCAGGGAACACGAGGCGTACCTGCGCGCCATCGCCAGCGAAGACCGCCTCGAGGGCATCGCCGCGTTCAACGAGAAGCGTCCGCCTCGTTTCAGCGGGCGCTAGCCAGGCGGGCAGGCCGCAAGAAGTCGGCGTCGGGCGTGGTCTGGCCGGTGGTGGCCAGGTCGGCCAGCAGCTCGCCGATCACACTGGCGAACTTGAAGCCGTGACCCGAGAAGCCCGCGCCGACAGTCATGCTGCCACGGTTGTCGATCAGGAAGTGCTGGTCGGGCGAGTTCTCGTACATACACACGGCACTACTGGTCACTGAGCCGGCCAGGGACGGAATGTGGCGCTCCAGGAACGCGCGTAGCGGCTGCTCGTCTTCGCCTGTGACGGTACGGTTCACTGTCGCTGGGTCGACCACGTTGCCTGAATGGTGCTTGCCAATCTTGACGCCAGGAATCGCGACGTGCGGCGTCAGGTAATAGTTGCCGAGCTCGGGCGATTGCCAGATGCAGATCGGAAAACGGCCCAGATCGAACTGCTCCGCCAGCGCCACAGGCTGGAACCACAAGAGCGGAATGCGCTCGGCTACTACGGCTACGTCAGGCAGCAGCTTCTTGACCCACGCGCCCAGCGTCACTACGACGTGGCCCGCGCTGTACATCCCCTGCGCCGTGCGTACAGCGACATCGGACCCGTGGATGCCGATGGTCTCGACTGGCTCGCCATGCCGCAGCAAGGCGCCGTGGCGTTCGGCGAGCGACAGATGGGCAGCGATGCATTTTTCGGGAAACAGCACGCCCGCGACGTCTTCGAAGATCGCCACGTCATCATCGCGCGGCGTAAACACGGGGTACAGCTTGCGCATCTGACTCGCGTCGAGCACCGAATGCGCCAGCCCGTGCGCCCGAGCGCTGGTTACCGAACCGGTCACGATGTCGCCGTTCGGCGGGCCGACGAACAGGCCACCGGTGATGCGCAGCAGGCTCTCGCCTGTGTCCGACTCGAGCCGCTTCCACAACGCGTACGCCCGCCTGAGCAGAGGCACGTAGCTCGGATGCTCGTGGTAGGCCATGCGGATGATGCGCGTCTCGCCGTGCGACGACCCGAACGTGTGACCGGGCGGAAAGGCATCGATGCCCAGCACGCGCTTCCCGCGCTGGGCAAGCTGGTAGGCGGTCGAGCTGCCCATGGCGCCCAGGCCGACGACGATAACGTCGAATTCAGACATGCTTGATCATGGTCCAGACTCGGTCGGGTCCGCGCGGATGCGGGTTGATGCTGACCAGCTCGTAGCCCAGCGCCTGGTACAGGCCGACGTTGCTAGGCAACGAGTCGCGCACGCCGATGCGGATGTGGTCGCGCCCTTCGGCACGCGCGATGTCTTCCAGAAACAGCATTATCGCCGAGGCTACGCCACGCCGACGGTGGCTCGGCAAGACTGCCACACGGCCAACGTACACCGCCTCATCTTCGAGCGTGTAGCGCGCTGAGCCGACCGGCTCGGACCCAGCGTAGGCCAGCACGGCGCCTCCCACACGCATCACCGCGAGCACGTCGTCGACCGTTTCGGTGTGTGCGCCCGAGTCAACAGGCAGCGCGCCCTGGTATTCGGCGAACGCTGCCTGCATGATGCGCCGCACCAGCGGCGCTTCGTCGAGAGTGGCGAGTCGAACGCGAACGGCCACCCGGTCCGATTACGGCTTGATGCCGTTCGGGAAGACCTGGTGGAGCAGCTTGTCCGAGACGCTGAAGATGCGCCGCCGCCTCTCGACTCGACGCGTCTGCGTCCACGCCTTGAGGGCGACGATCGCCCACGCGGCGCCGGCCGCGAGCCACAGCAGTGACTCCATCTCACGCGCACTACTGCGCGAACGACGAGATGAATTGACGGCGAAGTCTGGATTCGGCACGGTCAGAATGGTCCTCGGCGCGGCCACTATACGAACCACTTTGCGCCTCGACAAGCCTGCCAACGCCATCGGTGCACCGCGGATTCAGTCGAGATGCTGTTGTAATCCCGACAGAGCGCGTCGTGTCTAGGGCCGCGGCGGCAGCTGCTGCACGGACCAGCGATTGCCATCCGGGTCGTCGAAGTAGACGAAGCGCCCCCACGGCTGGTCGTCGATGTCGCTGACCGTCGCGCCGCGGCCGCTGAGCTCAGCACGCGCGGCCTCGATGTCGGCGACGACCAGCATCAGCCCAGGGGCGGTGCCGGGTGGCGCTGAGGTCAGGCCTTCGCCGAACGCGATCGAGCACGCCGAGCCCTTTGGCGTGAGCTGCACGAAGCGCAAGCTCTCGTTGACCCGATGATCGTGATCGGCGTTGAAGCCGATCTGGTCGACATAGAAGGCCTTGGCGCGATCGACGTCGGAAACAGGCAGGGTAACGACCTCGAGCTTCCAGTCCAGGCGTGTGTTCATAGCTGCAGCGTAGGCGCAATTCAGGTCAGATTATGTCCGCAAATCCGTGGCATGGCATGTGCCGGCTCTCCTACACCAGGAGGCCATGACTCGCCATGAAATTACGCGACGTAATGACCCGCAATCCTGAAATTGTTCGACCTGATGCGACGCTCGAGGAAGCGGCGCGCAAGATGGACCAGCTCGACATCGGGCCGCTGCCCGTGTGTGAAGGCGACCGCCTCGTCGGACTGGTCACCGACCGCGACATCACTGTGCGCGCCACCGCGGCCGGCAAGGACCCGCGCTCGACCGTTATCCGTGAAGCGATGACCCAGGACATCGTCTATTGTTACGAGGACCAGGACGTCAAGGACGCCGCGCGCATGATGGAGGACAAGCAGATTCGCCGCTTGCCCGTGCTCAGCCGCGAGCAGCGCCTGGTCGGCATCGTCTCGCTGGGCGACCTCGCCACTGATACTGGCGACAAGCGCATGACCGGGCGCGTGCTCGAGCAGGTCTCGCAGCCGGGCCAGCCCCACCGCTAGGTAGCTCTGCGCTACGAGGTGGCCGGCTGCACACCCGGCCGACCGTGTTCCCTGGACGCCGGGGCGTGCGCGCGCACCGCTATGGCGCGCGCGACGCGCCCGGCTATCGCTCAGGACGCGATGCGCTTCGACTTGCTCTGCAGGTAGTCGACCAGAATGTAGTCGCCCAGCCGCTCAGGATCGGCGAAGAAGGCTCGGCCGCGATTGATGCGCGTGATGTCGTCGACGAAGCGCATCAAGCCGTAGCTTCGTTCGAGCATGAACGTGTTGATGCGCAAGCCCTCGCGGGTGCAGCGGCCAACTTCGAGCAGTGTCTGTTGCAGCGTGCGCGGGGTCGGCGGATACGAGAACACCGGGGTGGAGTGCCCTGGCTCCCAGTACGCGGTCGGCTCGCCGTCGGTGATGACCACGATCTGGCGCGTGCCACCCTTGTGCCGCGCCAGGAGCTTGCGCGCGTGCATCAGCCCGTCCTGCAGGTTGGTGCCGTACTCCCATTCGCTCCAGCGCAGCGCAGTCAGCTGCTGCGGCTGAATCTGACGCGCGTACAGCGAGAACGTCACCAGGTACAGGTTGTCGCGCGGGAACTGACTCTTGATCAGCGAGTGCAGCGCCAGAGCGACCTTCTTCGCCGCCAGAAAACAGCCGCGATAGATCATCGAGCGACTCAGGTCCAGCAGTAGAACCGTCGACGCCTGGTTCATCTGCTCGGTGCGATAGACCTCGAAGTCCGACGGCGCCAATTTGACGGGCGTCCCCACGCCGCCGCGCACGAGCGAGTTCTGCAGCGTCCCGCGCAGATCGAGCATGAACGGATCGCCGAACTCGTAGGCCTTGGTGTCGTCGCTGCGGTCGCCACCACGTCCGCGACGGTCAGTCTCGTGGTTGCCGAAGCGGTCGCGTGCCAGGTGCTGGAAGATGTCCCTAAGCGCCTTCTGGCCTATTTTCCTGATCGCTCGCGGAGTTAGCTCGAGCTGATCGCCTTTGCGTTCGACCAGGCCCGCCTCTTCGAGCAGCTTGGTGATCCGCTCGAGCTGGTCGAGCTGGTCGGCGGCGTCTTCGCCCAGCTGCTTCTCCAGGAGCTCGCGGTCGACGCCATTCGGATCGGCCGTGTCGATCGCCTCGCGCATCTGGCGCTCCAGCCGATCCATCTCCTGCAAATCCTGCATGACCTGCATTGCCTGCTCGAGATTGATCGAGTCCTCGCCGCGGAAGGGATAGCGTCGTCGCAGATCGTCCATCGGCCGCAGTTCTTCGAGGTTCGCTGCCAGCATGGCCAGTTGATTGCGCAGATTGGGATCCTGGATGAGCGACTGCATCATCTGCATCAGCTCACGGCGCTGCTCGGCGCTCATTGAGTCGAGCATGCTCTGCATCTGTGCCTGGCGCTGCTGTAGCTGTTCGAGGAGCTCGTCGAGCGATTTCACGCCTGGGAAGAACTGACCCCACTTGTCCATGAAGGCCGGGAAATCCGGATCGCCGCCGCGCGCTCGCTCTTCGAGCATCTGATTCAGGTCTTGCAGCATCTCACGTACGGTGCGCAGGTCCTCGGGCGTCATGCTCTGCAGCGCCTGCTGCATGCCCTGGAACTGCTGCTGCATGATCTGCTGGCGTAGCTGTTCCATCAGCTCCTGGAACATCTGGCGCGCATTGGGATCCATGAAGTCGTAGTTCTGGAGTCCCTGGATCTCGCCCGGCACATCCTCAGGCAGTTGATCGAGCTGCTCGAGGTGCTCCTGCGCCATGCGCTCCATGGTCTTCTGGAGCTGCTCGGGAATCTCGCCGCGCTGCGCCTTGTCCTGGCCGTCCTTGACTTTGTTGTCGATGCCCTGGCGCTCGGTGTTTTCGATCTGCTCGAGCTTTTCGCGGATGTCCTTCAGCGTGTCACCCAGATTCGAGCGCTGGAGTTGTTGCTGGCGGCGCTGCCGGAGCTGCTGCAGCAGATCTTGCAGGCCCGGCATCTTCTGCCCGTCCTGGTTCTGAGCGCCCTGGCGGAACAGGCGCTGCAGCGCACGCCACAGGTCGCCCTCCTCGAGCAGATCGTCGCTCATCGCCTCGAGCAGTGATTCGGCGTCGAGATCGAGGACATGCTGTGAGCCGTCCCACAGCGAGTAGCTAAAGGCATGCGGCATCAGACGCGGACTCCTCGAAGCACTACCGGGAAGGGCTCCGCTAGCCGCAACCGATCTGTCACCGGGTACCGGTCAGTACCGGAGGCAACCCCTTCGCGGGACAGGTGGCCAGCAGCGGGCATTGCCAGCGGGTCTGCCCTGAAACGCGGGTGCGCAGCAGACTGGGCCATTAGCTGCGATAGCGCATGCGCGCGGCGCTGCGGTCCTTGTTGAGCTTGCGATTGAGATGCAAGCCTTCGAGCACAATTTCGATGGCGCTGGCGATCTGGGCCGGGTTGCCCTGACCGCCGAGCTTCTTGATGGCGGGCGTAAAACCGCTCACTTCGGCGGCCTGGCGAACGTAGTCCAGGCTGGGCAGCGTGTCGCCGACGTCGATCTTCAGGCCGTTGTCGAAGTTGGCCAGCAGCTCGTCGAACTCATGCAGCGCGAAGTGTCGGTTGAAGACGTTCAGGACGGCTTTCTGGAGCAGCTTCTCGATGACCTTCTCTTCGTCGCGGTCGCCGACTGTCTCGAGCTCGATCTTGCCACCCGTACTCTGGGTCAGCGCGACCAGATCGGAGATGCGCGGCGCGACCTGGCGCTCGCGCAGACGGATGGCTCGCCGCAGCGCCGAGGACAGCATGTTCTCGTAGTTGGCCACGCTGACTCGAACACTTACTCCCGAGCGCTGGGAGATGTCCGGGCTCTTGCGCGCCAGATGAGTCACCTCGGCCACGATCTCGCGCATGTACGAAGGCACGACTGTGTCGTACTCCTCGTCGACGAAGATCCCGCGCTCTTGCTCCATGATGTCCATTTCGTGCTCGACGGTGCGCGGATAGTGGGTCCGGATCTGCGAGCCGAAACGGTCCTTGAGCGGGGTGATGATGCGGCCTCTGTTTGTATAGTCCTCGGGGTTCGCCGACGCGATCACGAACAGGTCGAGCGGCAGGCGGACCTTGTAGCCCCGGATCTGCACGTCGCGCTCTTCCATGATGTTCAGCAGGCCGACCTGGATGCGCTCGGCGAGATCGGGCAGCTCGTTGATGACGAAGATGCCGCGATGCGTCCTGGGCAGCAGGCCGAAGTGGATGGTCAGCTCGTCTGACAGGTAGCGCCCTTCGGCCACTTTGATCGGGTCGACTTCGCCGATCAGGTCGGCGATGGTGATGTCCGGCGTGGCCAGCTTCTCGCCATACCTGCGCTCGCGGTGGATCCACTCGATGGGTGTAGCGTCACCCTGTTCAGCGAGCAGGCCCTTGCACTGCCAGCAGATTGGCCTGAGCGGATCGTCGCTGATCTCGCACCCGGCGACGACCGGCAGCCATTCGTCGAGCAGCGCGGGCAGGGTGCGGGCGAGCCTGGTCTTGGCCTGGCCACGCTCGCCCAAGAAGATGATGTCCTGACCCGACAGCAGCGCGTTTTCGACCTGTGGCACGACGGTTTCCTCGAAACCGACGATGCCGTCGAACAGCGGATCGCTGGTTTCGAGCTTGCGGATCAGGTTGTGGCGCAGCTCCTCCTTGACTGATCTGGTGCGATAGCCAGAGGCCTGGAGCTCACCCAGAGTTCGTGCCAGGGTGGCTGGAGCGTCGGACGGGCCGCGCTGCGCCGTATTCGCCATGTTGGTGTGACTCCTTGTGCTCCCGCCTCGCTCGGTCCTTAATCGCGTGCGCCTCAGTACTACGGCCAGACTATCAGCCCAGCCGGGCGGGCGTGTCAATCAACCCATACGGGTAGGTCTCGAGGAGTTACGGGTAGGACGTGCGGACGGTGGTCTCAATGCCGCCGCGCACGTTCCACCTGGAGATCACCGTCATGCGCCTTGGCTCTAAACACCTGACGAGATCGTCCAAAACACGATTGGTGACGTCCTCGTGGAAGGCGCCCTCCTGGCGGTAGCTCCACAGGTAGAGCTTGAGGCTCTTGAGCTCGACGATCCTGGGACCAGGTGTGTAGGTGATGGTGAAGGTGGCGAAGTCGGGCTGGCCGGTCATCGGACACACACAGGTGAACTCGGGGCAGATGCACTCCACCTCATAGTCCCGATCCAGATGCGGGTTGGGCACCGCCACGAGGTCCTTCGACGGCTCGCTCAGCATTTTGCTCTTTAGCAGTTAGCAGTTAGCAGTTAGCAGTTAGCAGTTGGCAGTGTAGACCCGTCTACCGTCGACCAATAGCTAACAGCTAAAAGCTAACAGCTCGTCCGGCACGGGAGATGCGACTACTTGCAGAAAGCAAGGGCGATGTTCGGCACTCGGAGTCTCCAAACGGCTGCACTGGCGCTGGTGCTGTATGGCGCGCTCGGGTTCGCCCTGGCCGTGACGCTGCTCGTCGTCGGCTCGACGACGCTGAGCCAGGTCGCCACCCTGCAGACCACGCTCGAGCGCGAGCGCTCGGCGCTGGTCTCCTCGATGCGCACGGCAGCGGCGACCGTACGCGACACGGCCAGTGCCACCACCGACTTCCAAACGAGCATCGCCACCGCGCGCACGTCGGCGGACACGGCCTCCAAGCTGGCCAACGACACGGCGGGCACCTTCCGCGACATGGCCGCCAGCTTGAACATCTCGATCTTCGGTCTGCAGCCACTGGCCGGCCTGTCGCCCCAGTTCAATCAGGGCGCCGATCAGCTCCAGCAGCTGGCGATTTCGCTCGGCGCAACACGCGAGACGTTGGCGGTCAATCGCGCCGACGTTCAGCGCGTAGCGACCGACCTGAGCCAGCTTCAGGGTCAGCTCGACGCCGTAGCGACCGCGCTCGACACGCCAGGCCTACTCGGTCTGGGCAGCCAGACCATGCTGCCGTTCCAGGTTGCCTTCTACGGCATGTGCCTGTTCGTCGCGTTGCAGTCGGCCTTCAGTGTGATCGCGGGCTTTGCGCTGTACCGCCTGCAGGCGGCAATGGGCTCCACGCCGCTGTTTCCCTTCCTGGCGCACCATCCAGCACTGCCCGAGCCAGCCGAGGTCAGAATGGCCACCACCAGCGGTGGCCGCGGCCCCGAACACGATCGCGTTCGAGCGTAGCGATCAGCTCGGCGATGTTGGCCAGGTGCTCGCGGCGCTCATCGTCCGGCAAGCACAACGGCTTGCCGGTGAGCCGTTCGTCACCCGCCGCGTGAGCCACAATGCGCTCAGCCGCGTCGGCTGCGCTCAGGCCGCCGTACCACGCCGCCTCAGGGTAGAACGCCACATTCGGACCATAGTCACATTGGCCAAAACACGAGTAGCCAACCAACCGCGGCTCCTCGCGTTGGCGCAGCAGCTCGACGAGCCGCTTGCGCAGGTGCAGCCCGCCGCGCTCGCGGCAGTTCGGCCCACGACAGACCACAATCACGTTCGGCACCTGGAAACTCTTCTCGTCCTCAGCGTAGCTGGGTAATATCGCCAGGCAATGCTCGGGGGCCAGCTGCATCTGCGCCACCGTCGTGAGGCGCACTTCGGAGCACGTCAGCGGCGGTGGCGAGGACCGCTGCTCGGTGGCCTACTGGTCTTCGCGATTGGCGGGGCATGCTTCGAGCCACTCGCCCCGACCGTGCTCGCGCCGCTCGGCGCTCCCGTCGCAGCCCCGGCCGCGATCGTCGCCCCGCTGGCCGAGGTGCCCGTCCCAGCGCAGCCACCCATCACCCTGCCGCTGACGCCGCCCAAGCCCGCGGTCGTGCAAGCCGCGCCGACGATGGTCCCGCTGCCCACCGCTGTGCCCGCTCTGAGCGCCGCTGCCCAGGACCTGCTGAATGGCATCCGCGGCGACCTGACGGCGCGCTGGCTCAAGAATCACGCCGAGACCGCTCTCCGCTCTGGGCCGACTGACGAATCGCAGACGTTTACGATGCTGCCCCAATGGAGCACCTTACGGGTGCTCCAGGCGCAGCAGGATTGGCTCTTTGTCCAATACGGCGGCGATGGCGCCACGCGCCTGCCCGGTCCCGGCTGGGTCAAAATATCCGACGTTGGCGCTATCGATCCGCCGACGGTGTGGCTGAATACCAACCGCGCCACGCCACTGTGGGGCAGCGCCGACGCAGCCGCGGCCCGCTCGCTCGACGTGCCTGGCGCTGCGCTCATGGAAGTGATCGGCCCCGATCCCGTGCAAGGCCGCCGCGTCCACGTGCGCCTGCCCGGCGATGGGCGGCTGGTGCCGCCGGCTCAGGGCTGGGTCGACGGCGACTCCCTCCTGCGCTCGGCCAGCCCGGCGTTCACCTTGCTGCCGCGCGCGTATCCGGCCGTGCTGGCCGCGGACGTACGGCTGCGCGTGCCCTATCGCACCCAGCTTGACGGTTCTGAGTATGAGGGTGCGAACTGCGGCCCGACGACGCTGGGCATGGCCCTGGAGACGTTCGGCGTCAACGTCGCGCAGCCGGACCTGCGCAACGAGGTGTTGGTCAGCGAGGACTTCAATCCCGACGACGTCGACGCGGGCTCGTTTATCTGGGCGCTGGCGCGCGTGGCGCAATCGCGCGGCGTGCGCACGTACGGGCTGTATGAGAGCGATGGTGAGACGCTTCACCGCTGGAGCATCGACGACGTCCGCTCGAACGTTCGGGCGGGCCGACCGGTGATTGCGCAGGTGGTCTACCGCGGCTTGCCCGGCCGCGAGGACTCCGGCTACGACGGCGATCACTACGTGGTCATCACGGGCCTGATGGGTGACGACTTCCTGTACAACGACCCCATCGGCGGCGCCCAGGCCCGCGAAGCCCCGGGCTGGGATCGCCTGATGACCTCTTCGGAGCTGAAACGGGCCATGCGCGCAAGCGATCGCCCCTATGCCTTCACTGCTTTCGGATTGAGCCGCTAAGTCCTTAGAGCGGAATATTGCCGTGTTTCTTGGGTGGATTGGTATCCCGCTTATTGGCCAGCATTTCTAGTGCGTTAATGAGCCGCGGGCGCGTCTCGCGCGGCTCAATCACATCATCCAAATAGCCGCGGGCGGCGGCGATGTAGGGGTTGGCCAGGCGTTCGCGATAGTCTCGTTCTAGTTGCAAATGTAGGGCGGCAGGGTCCGACGCAGATGCGAGCTCAGAGCGGAAGACGATATTGACGGCGCCTTCGATACCCATGACGGCGATCTCGGCGGTCGGCCAGGCCAGACTGACATCGCCGCGAATGTGCTTCGAAGACATGACGTCATAGGCACCGCCATACGCTTTGCGGGTGATGACCGTGACCTTGGGGACGGTGGCCTCACAGTAGGCGTACAGGAGCTTGGCGCCCTGGCGAATGATCCCGCCGTGCTCCTGGCCGACGCCCGGCAGGAAACCCGGCACGTCGACAAAGGTGACCAGCGGAATGTTGAAGGCGTCGCAGAAGCGCACGAAGCGCGCGCCTTTGACCGATGCGCTGATGTCCAGCACGCCAGCCAACACGGTCGGTTGCTGAGCAACCACGCCAATACTCCGTCCGCCAAGATGGGCGAAGCCAACCAGGAGGTTTTGCGCGAACGCACCGTGGACCTCGAGGAACTCGCCATCGTCGACCACAGAATGGATAACGGAGTGCATGTCATACGAGCGCGTCGGCTGGTCGGGGATGAGCGCATCCAGCGCTTCGTCCATCCGATCGAAAGGGTCCTGGGTCGGCCGCAACGGCGGATCGTCGAGGTTGTTCGACGGCAGGAACGCCATCAGCCGGCGGATGCGATCCAGGCAGGCCGGTTCATCTTCCTCGGCAAAGTGCGCCACGCCACTGACCGACGAGTGCACCGAAGCGCCACCCAGACCTTCGAAGTCCACCACCTCGTGGGTCACGGTCTTCACCACGTCAGGCCCGGTCACGAACATGAATGACGTGCCCTGGACCATGAAGATGAAGTCGGTCATCGCCGGCGAGTACACCGCGCCGCCCGCGCATGGCCCAAGCACGGCCGAGATTTGCGGGACGACGCCCGAGGCCAGCACGTTGCGCAAGAAAATCTCGGCGTAGGCGCCCAGCGAGACAACGCCTTCTTGAATCCGCGCGCCGCCTGAGTCATTCAGGCCAATGACCGGCGCGCCATTCTTGACGGCCAGGTCCATGACCTTGCAGATCTTCTGGCCGTGCGTCTCTGAAAGCGAGCCGCCGAAGACAGTGAAGTCCTGCGAGAACACGAACACCAGTCGGCCGTCGATCCGGCCGTGCCCGGTGACCACGCCGTCGCCGAAGTAGCGCTCCTCGCCCAGGCCAAAGTCGGTCGCCCGATGGGTTACGAATTTGTCGATCTCGACGAAGCTGCCCGGATCGAGCAGCAAGTCGAGCCGCTCGCGCGCGGTTAGCTTGCCCTTCGCGTGCTGACTGTCGATGCGTCGCTCGCCACCGCCCAGTTGCGCCTGCTCGCGCAGCTCGCGCAAGTGCTCGATCTTGCCGGCCGTGGTGCTCGTATCCAGACGGTCAGGCTCAAGGGCCATCGCGCGTGACCTCGCGGAGAACCTCGTCGGCCACTGTATAGGGGTCCTGCTGACGCGTGGCGATTGCTTCGAAGCGCGCCGCCCAGGCTGACGTAGACGTGACGTGCTGCATTCGTTGCAGGATCCGATCCTCCACAAGCGCCCGCACCTGGCGGCGGGCGCTCTCGGCGCGACGCGCGCGCCAGGTGCCACTGCGCTCGAGGAACGCCCGATGTTCGGCGATCCGATCGACCAGCTCGCGCACGCCTGTGCCATCGGTGGCAACAGTCTGCTGGATAGACGTACGCCACTCGCCGCGTTCCTCGGCCAATTGCAGCATCGCTCGTAGGTCGGCGACGAGTCGATCGGCGCCCACCAGATCGGACTTGTTCACGACGAGAATGTCCGCGATCTCCAGGATGCCCGCTTTGATGGCTTGAATGTCGTCGCCCAGGCCAGGCACACCCACGACCACGGTCGTGTCCGCCGCGCGGGCGATCTCGACTTCGTCCTGGCCGACGCCCACCGTTTCGACGATAACGACATCTTTGCCGAATGCGTCGAGGAGCAAGATGACGTCGAGCGTGCTGCGCGCCAGGCCGCCCATCACACCGCGCGTGGCCATGCTGCGCATGAACACGCCCGGGTCGCTATGCAGCTCCATCATGCGGATGCGATCGCCCAGGATCGCGCCCCCCGTGAACGGACTCGTCGGATCGACGGCGACGATGCCGACGGTCTTTTCACGCGCGCGGTAGTCCATGGCGATGCGCGTGGTCAGCGTCGATTTGCCCGATCCGGGCGGACCGGTCACGCCAACGATGTGCGCCTTGCCCGTCCGCGGAAACAGACAGCTCATCGCGTGGCGCGCGTCTGCACGCCCAGCTTCGATCGCCGAGATCAACCGCGACAACGCGAGCCGATCGCCGCTCAGCAGGCGCTCCGCCAGCTCGTCGGCGTGCGCCGCGCGCTGGAGGGGCTGGGTCAACGCTCGACCGCCGCCGCGCGATCGCCCGACAGGGAGCGCAAGAACTCAATCGTCTCGGTCGTGGGTGAGCCAGGCCCGAAGATCGCCCGAATACCCAGCTCGCGCAGGCGTGGGATGTCGGACTGGGGGATGATCCCGCCGGCCCACACCACGACGTCGTCCAGGCCGCGCTTGCGCAGCTCGTCGATAATGCGCGGGAACAACGTCATATGTGCACCGGACAGGATGCTCAGGCCGATCGCGTCGACGTCTTCCTGGAGCGCCGCTTCGGCGATCATCTCGGGTGTCTGGCGGATGCCTGTATAGACCACCTCGAAGCCCGCGTCGCGTAGCGCCCGAGCAATCACCTTCGCGCCTCGATCATGTCCGTCGAGACCTGGCTTGGCGATGAGCACGCGCAAGCTCATGTGTCGCCCGACGTCTGGATCAGCTCGACGAGCACGCCGAGCGCCGCGGCTGGCTGGAGGAACGCGACCTCGCCGTGGGCGCCCGGTCGCGGCGCCTCGTCGATCAGCTCGACACCCTTATCGCGCAGGTCGCGCAAGTGCTCGCGAATGTCCGTCGTGCCGAAGCACAGGTGATGTAGCCCCGGTCCGCGGCGCTCGAGGAAGCGCGCCACGGGCGTGTCCGGATCAGTCGGCTCGAGCAGCTCGATAAGCATGTTCTGCGTTTGGACAAAGGCAACTTTGAGCTGTCGATCGGGTAGATCGAGCGAGTCGTGCACCGCCAGGCCGAGCTTGTCACCATAAAAGTGCATCGCATCGTCGATGCTGGGCACCGCCACCCCCACGTGGTGCACAGCGAGGGGCGCGTGCTGCATATAACGTTGGAGTATAGGAACGTGGCGCTCTAGCCCGCGCTAAGGGTTTGCGTCAGCGCGTCGACCGCGGCTTCGACATTCGGCACGAAGGTGAGTGCCCAGAAGTCATCTTCGACGGTATGCAGCTCGTCGAGCAGGGTGCGCAGCACTTTCTCCCAGCCTTTGCCGACCACGACGATCGGCTTGCCGTGCAGGGCGCCCAGGAACGCCAGGTTCCAGACGATGCCGAGCTCGGCCAGAGTGCCTGAGCCACCGGGCAGAACAACGTAGGCCGAGCCGAGCTCGACCAGCTTGTCGATGCGCTCCAGCAGTGCGGTTGTTTGGATTTCCTGGTCCACCCATTCGTTGGGCGCGCGTTCGAAATTCCTTTTGATGACTTCGACCGTGACGCCGATGACGGTGCCACCGGCTTCCTTGGCACCGCGCGAGACCGCCTCCATGACGCCGTTGTAGCCCCCAGTGACGACGCCGAATCCTTTTTTGGCCAGCGCATGGCCGAGTTGCTGCGCCGCGAGGTATTCGTCCGAGCCGCGCTCCACGCGCGAGCCGCCAAAGATGGTGACAGCGTGCTTTGTCATAGCGTGCATTGTCATCCTGAGGGGAGCTTGCGACCCGAAGGATCCGCTTGTCGACAGGTGACCGGCCAGCACGCGGATTCTTCGGCTTCGCCTCAGAATGACAATCAGGCGGCGAACGACGGCAACTGCTCGTGCTGCCAGTGGGTGACCTCAGGGCCGCGCAGCGGTTTGCTGAACAGAAAACCCTGCGCCACGTCGCAGCCCATCTCGCTTAGCAGGCGCTGGGTCAGCGTATCCTCGACGCCTTCGGCGACCACGCGTAAGCCGAGGCTATGCGCCAGGTCGACCATGGCGCGCACGATGACCCGATCGCTGGCGTCGTGCGTGACGTCACGCACGAACGAGCGATCGATCTTCAGCTCGCTGACCGGCAGTCGCTTCAAATAGGACATCGAAGACTGTCCGGTGCCGAAGTCGTCGATGGCGATCGTGATGCCCATGCCGCGCAACCGCTCGAGCACGGCGAGCGAACGCGCGGGGTCGCTCATCAGGGTGCTCTCGGTGATCTCGACGCTGAGCAGGCTGGCCGGCACGTCGTGCTCCTTCAGGAGCGCCGCAATCGTGTCCGGCAGCTTCGCGTCGAGCAGATTGCGGACGGACAGATTCACGGCCACGGGGATGTCCATGCCGCTCCGCCGCCACGCGCGACACTGGCGCAGCGCAGCGCGAATAACCCAGTGGGTCAGCGCGTCGATCAGGCCGGCCTGCTCGGCCACGGGAATGAACTGGTCGGGCGCGATCAAGCCGCGCAGCGGGTGCTGCCAGCGCGCGAGCGCCTCGACGCCGTCGAGCGCACCGGTCCGCAGATCGACTTTGGGCTGGAAGTACAGCACCAGCTCGCTGTCTTCGATGGCGCGGCGCAGGTCGCCGATCATCGCCAGGCGGTCGGGATTGCGCCGATCGTGGCTCGGCTCATAGATCATGGCGCTGGCACCGTTGCGTTTGGCCTCGTACATCGCGATGTCTGCACGACGCAGCAGCGTGTCCGCGTCCTGCCCGTGCTCGGGGTACTGGACGATCCCGATGCTCGTGCCGATGACGACCGGTTGGCCCTGGATCTGGTATGGCCGCTCGAACATGCGCAGCAGGTGTTCGCCGACATCGCTGGCGTGGACCGCCGGCACGATGGCCGCGAACTCGTCGCCGCCCAGGCGCGCGATGCAGTGCGCGTCACGCAAGACGCCGCGTAGGCGCGCACCGACCTGCTGCAGGAGCGCATCGCCGGCGTGGTGTCCGAGCGTGTCGTTGACCTCCTTGAACCGGTCGAGGTCGAGCAGCAGCAGACTCGTGTGCGTGTTCTCGGCAATTACCGCGCGCAGCTGGTCGAGCAGTGACGTTCTGTTGGCCAGGCCCGTGAGTGAGTCGTGTCGCGCCTGGTATGCGAGATCGGCCTCTGCGCGCTTGCGCTCGGTGATGTCGCGCAGGACCACCTGGATGGCCGGCTGGCCGACATAGACGGTCGGCATACTGGCAGATTCGGCCTGGATGTACTCGCCGTCCACGCGCACCAGTGTCACTTCGACGAGTGCACTCGACTCGTTGTTGTCGACGGCTTGCTGTGCGCGCTCTTTGATCGTGCTACGGAACTCCTCGTGCACGAAATCGGTCACGTTGTGGCCGAGCACATCGTCCATGCTGGTCGCGGCCACCATCGCCAGCGACGCCGGATTGGCGTACATGATCACACCCGCCATGTCGTACACGACGATCGGATCTGGCGAGAACTCGACGAGGCGGCGGTAGCGGTCCTCAGTCTCGACGTTCGCCGCCCGTGCCTGGGCCAGCGACCGGCGCACGGACCAGCCCCCCGCAACTGCCAGGGGCAGCAGGACCGGCCAGCGCAGCGTGAGCTCGCCAATTATGGCCAGCGCCACGATAGCCACAGCCAGGAACCAGGTGGAGTGGCACAGGTGCGCGAGGCGCCGAGTCATCAGTCCAGCATCGACCGCTCGCGTGGGCGGCAACAGAGGTCGCCAGGACGGGTCGTCTCAGACCAGTGCGGGTTCGCGATACTCGCCGTAGACGCCGCGCAGGACGTTGCACAGCTCGCCAAGCGTGGCGTAAGCGCGCACGGCGTCCATAATCGCGGGCATCAGGTTGGCACGGCCCTCGCGGGCGCAGTTTTCCAGGCGCTGTAGGGCATTCGCGACCGTAGTCGCGTCGCGCTCCGTGCGCACTCGGCGCAGCCGGGCGAGGTGGCGATCTTGGCTTTCGCGCGTGATGGTGTGGATGGGAATCTCGATCGGCTCCTCGTTGCCCTGGGTGAACTCGTTGACGCCGACGAGAATCCGCTGGCGCGCATCGATCTCTTGCTGGTAGCGATAGGCCGAATCGGCGATGTCGCGCTGCGGGAAGCCTTTTTCAATCGCATCGAGCATGCCGCCCAGGTCATCAATGCGCTGGAAGTAGTCGAAACAACCACGCTCCATGCGATCGGTGAGCGCTTCGATGGCGTACGAGCCGCCGAGCGGGTCAACCGTGTTGGGAACACCGCTCTCATAGGCAATGATTTGCTGCGTCCTGAGTGCTATGCGGACTGCTTTTTCGGATGGTAGCGCCATCGCTTCATCCATAGAATTGGTGTGCAACGACTGCGTGCCGCCCAGAACGGCTGCCAACGCCTGAATCGTCGTGCGCACGATGTTGTTTTCGGGCTGCTCGACAAACAAGCTGACGCCGGCGGTCTGACAGTGGAATCGACACCACAACGATCGATCGTTCTGCGCGTGAAAGCGGTCGCGCATGACTTTGGCCCATACGCGACGGGCTGCTCTGAGCTTCGCGACTTCCTCGAGAAAGTCATTGTGGATGTCGAAAAAGAACGACAAACGCGGCGCGAAACTGTCGACGTCGAGGCCCGAATCAACCGCGGATTGCACGTACTGGATGCCATCGGCCAGCGTGAACGCCAGCTCTTGCAGCGCGGTCGCGCCTGCCTCGCGGATGTGGTAGCCGCTGATCGAGATGGTGTTCCAGCGCGGCACATGCTGCGTTCCATAGTCGAACGTGTCGACCACCAGCTTGGTACTCGGCTTGGGCGGAAAGATGTACTCCTTCTGGGCGATGTACTCCTTCAGGATGTCGTTTTGCAGGGTGCCCGCGAGGTGCTCGAGCGGGATGCCGCGCTTCTCGGCCGCAACCAGGTACATCGCCCAGACCATGGCCGCTGGGCTGTTGATGGTCATCGACGTGGTGATCTCGTCGAGCGGAATACCGTCGAACAGGATCTCCATATCGGCCAGCGACGAGACGGCCACACCGCACGTGCCGAACTCACCTTCGGCCTTCGGATCGTCGGTGTCGTAGCCATACAGCGTGGGCATATCGAAGGCCACAGATAGGCCGGCGTTGCCGTGCGCGAGCAGGTACTTGAAGCGCTCGTTGGTCTCCTCGGCGCTGCCGAACCCGGCGAACATGCGCATCGTCCACAGACGCCCCCGGTAGCCGGTAGCGTGCACGCCCCTGGTATAGGGCCACTGGCCAGGAAAGCCGACCTTGTCCATGTAGTCGTGCTCGGGCGCATCCCTGGGTGTGTAGAGGCGCTCAACCGGCTCCGACGACGTCGTCATGAACCGTACTGGCCGCTCTGCCGCGGGCGTCTGCTGGTACTGGTTCAGCGCCTCTTCAAAGAGAGGCAGCTGCGTGACTTTCCCGTTCTTCTCCACTAGCTCAGTAAGTCTAGCTCGAACGCCTAATAATCAAGACCCTTCCGAGCTTGATGGCCCTCATCAAATGGGTGCTTCACTTTGCGCATCTCGGTGGCGAGGTCGGCAACGGCGATCACCTGATCGATGAATTCCTTCTTGTCGTCGTGGCCCGTTATCAGCAGGTTCAACGCACGCGGCCTATCGCGAATCAGCTCCAAGAGTTGCGACAAGTCCCATTGACCTTGCGAGACAGCGCCGATGGCCTCATCCAGAATGATGAGGTCATACTCGCCCGAGGCGGCGCGTTCTTGATACAGCGCCAGGCCTTTTTGCGCCGCGTCGCGATGCTGCTCAAACGTATAGGGGTCGCCAAAGATGTTGACGAAGCCGATGCCCGTCGAGATGACCTCGAAGTCCGGCGCAAGACGCAGCGCACCGGTGATTTCGCCCATCGGCTCGCCTTTGGGCCACTCGCCCATCTTGGTGTACTGAATCATCAGCACCTTCCAGCCGCGGCCCACGGCGCGTAGCGCGACACCGAATGCCGAGGTGGTCTTGCCTTTGCCGTCGCCGAAATAGACCAGCGTCTGGCCGGCGATGGACCGTTTGCGTGGCTCGCTCACGCTGCCGGATGGTATGCGGGCAGCCGGACGGAGAAGGCGGTGCCCTCGCCAGTGGTGCTCGTTACCTGGGCGCGGCCGCCCATCGACTCGGCGAGCTCCTTGACCAGCGCCAGGCCGAGGCCCGCGCCCTCGCCTTCCTGGCCGTGGTAGAAGCGCTCCCAGATACGCGTCAGCACCTCGGGCGCGATGCCCTCGCCTGTGTCACGCACCTCGATACGTACGAAGCCGTCTTCCGACGAGACACCCGCCGCCACGAGGCCGCCTGGTGGCGTGTGCCGAATCGCATTCGCCAGCAGATTGCTCACGATCTGGCCGACCCGCTGCGCGTCGACGAGCGCAGTCGTCTCAGCTGACGGTGTTTCAGCCAGCACCTCGACGCGGCGCTGCTGCCAGGCCAGAGGCGCGTATGTCTCGACTTGCCGCTGGACGAGCTGACCGAGATCCGCTGGCTCGAGCCGCAAGTCCAGACGCGAGACCTCTGCACGCGCGAGCGTGAACAGGTCGTCGATCAAGCCTTCCAGGCGGGCCACTTCGCGGTCGGCGATATCAAGGTCTGCGCGCACGCTGGCCGGCAGCACTCCATCCTGGCGGAGCGCCGACTCGAGATAGCCGCGCACCGTCGCAACCGGTGTGCGCAGCTCATGTGACACGCTGGCCACGAGCTGCCGCCGCGCTTCGAGCAAGCCAGTAATGCGATCCCGCTCGGCTGATACCTCGCCGACCGCCGTCTCGAGGTCGGCGGCCATCTTGTTGAACGACCGCTGCAGCTCAGTGACCTCGTCGTCGCCGGCTTGCGGCACACGTGCCGACAGATCGCCCGAGCGCAGCGACTCCGCGGCCTGGCTGAGCTCCTCCAGCCGGCCGACCAATCGGCGCGAGAGCAGGTAGCCGACGATGCTCGAAGCGACCAGGGCAAATACAGAGGCACCGACGAGCACGACGACCATGGCCACTCCGAAGAACGCCAACGGCCAGAAGGTCGGCCCTTCGTTGACGGGCTGTACGGGCAAGGCCACGATGGCGACCGCGACGGGCCGGTTCAGCGCGTTGAAGATCGGCGCGGCACCCAGCACTTGCTGGTCGACGATGACGCGCGCAGAACCTGGCCGCTCGCGTGTGCCGCCGAGCGCCTGATTGGCCAGCGCCGCCCACTGGGCGCGCTCGGGCGGCGCGAACGCGGCGCCCTGGGGCGCCGAGCTGGCGAGCGGCACGCCGTCGGGACTGACCACGGCCAAATAGCGGGCCTGGTCGAGCTCGCCGGGCAGATGCGGTGAGCCCAAGTCGCCGTTGAGGAAGCGCAGCCGACCGCTGGCCATGACGCGCAAGACGGCGTCGAGATCGTCCACTGGCACGTCTTCGACCACCCCCGTAAGCACCTGCGCCGCCACCTGCGCGGCCGCCTCGGGTCGGCGCGCCAGCGCATTCTGCGAACCCCACCACGCCGAAGCGATCGTCGCCACGCCAGCGACCATGCAGATGAGCGTGAAGGCGATGGCGATCAGGTGCGACAGCGTCAGCTGCCAGCGCAAGCGAGCGAACGAACGCGGCATGGGCTACGCCTCTGCGCGCGTGGCCGCGCGACTGGAGAGTCGGTAGCCAACGCCCCACACGGTCTCGATTGCGTCGCCCATCGCACCGAGCTTGCGCCGCAAGCGCAGAATCGCGTTGTCCACGGAGCGATCGCCTTCGACCGCGGGCTCACCCCACACGGTGTGATGTAAATAGGCTCGACTGAAGGCGCGACCGCGATTGCGCAGCAGGAGGTGCAGCAGCTCGAACTCGGTGCGTGTCAGCTCGAGTAGCTCGCCTTGAAGTCGGGCGATGTGGCCGTCCGGGTCGAGCTCGAGCGCACCGAGACGCAGCGCGGTGGTGGCCGTCGATTGATCGGCCGCGAGCATCTCGTGCAATCGCTCGTGGCGCCGCAGGAGTGCGCGGATGCGCGCGACGAGCTCGCGCGTGCCGAATGGCTTGGTCAGGTAGTCATCGGCGCCGACCTCGAGGCCGATGACGCGATCGACCTCTTCGGCGCGTGCAGTGAGCATGAGCACCGGTACGGGCGAGGTCTGGCGCAGTCGCCTGAGCACCTCTAGGCCATCGATACCCGGCAGCATCCAATCCAGGACCACCAGGTCGGGGTTGATCTGGACGAAGCGCGCGAGTGCCTGCGGGCCGTCGGCGGCGTGGTGCACGGTGTAGCCCGCACCCTCGAGCTCGCGCACGACCAGGCGCGCAAGCTCGACTTCGTCTTCAACTACCAGAAGCGTCGGCATCGTTGCGCTGTGGTGGTAACGCGTTACTTCGCACCTTGGCAATGGCAAAGCGTCCGTTGCGACAGACCTGCGACAAATCGCGGACCCGCGCATGACACGCGGTCGCCAAACTCGGGGCATGGACTTTTTCCGAACTCCCCGCTCGGCCGCGTTGACGACGCTGGCCCTCGTATTGATTGTTCTCGGTCTGGGTGGCCTGATGGTTGGTCAGGCGTTCGCGAGCAGCTTCGGCCCGCCCTGGCGTGGCGGCGCGGGCTGGAACCGCGACGCAGTCCCGCCCGAGATCGCAGGCCTGATGGACGTGCCAGCCGACCAGCGCTTCGCCCACTTCCGTGGTGTGCAGCTGTCGCTGACCGACAAGGACAACAAGCCGGTTCGCGTCGACGTGACGCCCGGCACTGTATCCAGCGTGAGCGACACCTCGATCACGGTCAACGGCAATGACGGCGCCAGCCACACCTACGGCCTAGATGCCAAGACCGTCCACAACGATAACCCCATTAAACAGAACGACCAGGTCGTGGTCGCCACGCTCAACGGCAGCAGCACGGCGACCGCCGTCTTCCCCATGAACGGCCACGGCTTCGGCCCGCGCGGTCCGTGGGGTCGGTGACCAGCATGCTGCGCATAGGCTTCGCGCTCGCGGTGGTACTCACCGCGAGCGCCTGCTCGCCCGCGGCCCCAGCCGGGCCTGCCGTCGAGGCGGGCTCGCACCTGACCATGCAGGTCGACAACAGCATGCACTTCACGCCAACGGCGATCGCCCTCAAGTCTGGCCAGCCACTCGAGGTCACCGTGGACAACGTTGGTGGCATGACCCACGACTTCAGCCTGAGCGAGGGCGTCGCTCAGCCAGTCAAGCTGGAAGCCGCCAGCGGTCAGCAGGCCAGCGGCACCATTACCCTCGATCGCCCAGGCACATATACCTTTGTCTGTTCGCAGCCAGGCCATGCGCTGGCGGGCATGAAGGGCACGATCGTCGTTAGCTAGGGCAAGCGCTCGAGTCAGCGCAGGACGTGGCGCGAGATCACCAGCCGCTGGACCTCGCTCGTGCCTTCGTAGATCTCGGTGATCTTCGCGTCACGGAACAGCTTCTCGACCGGGTACTCGCGCGTATAGCCATAGCCGCCAAGCATCTGGACGGCGGCATGCGCACAGAACATGGCCGTCTCGGACGCCGACAGCTTGGCCATGCTGGCTTCCTTGGCGAACACCGCGCCCGCGTCTTTCATGCGCGCCGCGCGGTAGACGAGCAGCCGCGCAGATTCGATGCGCGTGGCCATGTCGGCCAGGCGCCACTGCAAACCCTGGAAGTCCGCAATCGGATGGCCGAAGGCCTCGCGCTCCTTGGCGTAGCGGACCGACTCGTCGAAGGCGCGCTGGGCGATGCCGAGCGCTTGCGCGCCGATACCGATTCGGCCGCCGTCAAGCGTCGCCATGGCGATCTTGAAGCCTTCGTCGACCTTGCCGAGCACGGCATCGCGCGGCACGCGGCAGTCCTCGAAGAAAATCTGCGTCGTGCTCGAGGCGCGAATGCCGAGCTTCTTCTCCTTCTTGCCCGCACGCAGGCCAGGCGTGTCAGCCGGAATCAGGAACGCGGTGATGCCTTTGGCCTTGGCGACATCTGGATTCGTCAGCGCATACACAAGATAGAGCCCGGCCTCGCCGCCATTGGTAATCCAGCTCTTCGTCCCGTTGAGCACGTACGAGTCGCCTTCCAGACGTGCGGCGGTGCTCATGTTCGCGGCATCTGACCCTGACGTCGGCTCACTCAGGCAGTACGAGCCGACATACTGGCCCGACGCCAGCGCCGGCAGGTAACGCTGTTTCTGGTCCTCGCTGCCAAATCTAAGGATCGGCTCACAGACCAGCGAGTTGTTGACCGAGATCACCACCGAGTGTGAGGCGTCGGCCCACGAGATCTCCTCCATCGCCAGCACGTAGTCGAGGGTGCTGCTGCCTACGCCACCGTATTGCTCGGGGACGAGCATCCCGAGCAAGCCCAGCTCGCCCATTTTGGCCGTCGTCGCGCGCGGATATTCCTCGCGCTCGTCGAGGTCCTGGGCAATGGGCACGATCTCGCGCTCGGCGAACTCGTGGATGGTGCGCTTGAACAACTCCTGGTCTTCGGTCAGGTCATACGGCCCGCGGTAGTCCGTCGTCGGCCGCTCTGTCGTGGTAGCCATGTGCGTCTAGACCAATTCGAAAGCCATCGCCACGGCGCCGCCGCCGCCATGACATAGGCCGGCGATACCGCGCGTCTTGCCGCGGTTGCGCAGCGCGTGCAGCAGAGTGACGACCAGGCGCGCGCCGGTGGCGCCGAGTGGATGGCCGAGCGCAATCGCGCCGCCGTTGACATTCACTTTGTCCCAGTCCCAGTTCAGGTCTTTGCCGTTGGCGACAATCTGGGCGGCAAACGCTTCGTTGATCTCGAGCAAGTCCCAGTCCTCGAGGCCGGTGCCGGTCTTGTTGAACAGCTTGCGCAGCGCCAACTCGGGTGCTTCGAACAGCCACAACGGATCGGTCGCGGCGCTGGCGTAGCCCAGGACGCGCGCTAGCGGCTGCAAACCGTGGGCGGTGACGGTGTCCTGGTCAGCGACGACGACGGCTGCCGCGCCGTCGGTGAAGCCGGGCGCATTGCCCGCTGTCACGGTGCCGCTCGGCGTGAACGCTGGCTGGAGTTTGCTCAACGCCTCGATGCTGGTCTCGGCTCGCGGACCTTCGTCAGTGTCGACGACCGTTGTGGCGCCTTTACGGCCAGGGATCTCCACGGGCACGATCTCGTCCTTGAAGCGGCCCTCCTGGATCGCGCTGACGGCGCGCTGATGGCTGCGTAGCGAGTACTCGTCTTGCTCCTGGCGCGTGATGCCGCGCTTTTCGGCGATCGCTTCGGCGCTCATGCCCATGTGATGGTCGTCCCAGGGTGACCACAAGCCGTCGAAGACAACCGAGTCCTGTACCGTCGCCTGGCCCATGCGGTAACCGAAGCGGGCCTTCGGCAGCAGATGCGGTCCCTGGCTCATGCTCTCCATGCCGCCCGCGACCACGACGGTCGAGTCGCCAGCCCGTATTGCGTGCGCGGCCTGGTTGATCGCCTCCAGGCCCGAGGCACACACCTTGTTCAGCGTCGTCGCGTTGGCCGAGGTCGGAATACCCGCGGCGATCGACGCCTGGCGCGCGGGTGCCTGGCCCACGCCAGCCTGGACGACCTGGCCGAGGATGACCTCGTCGACGAGGCTCGGCTCGACCTTTGCGCGCCCCAATGCGGCCTTAGAGGCGATTGCCCCGAGCTGCGTGGCCGGCACATTGGCCAGCCCGCCCATCATCTTGGCAATAGGCGTGCGCGCCGCCCCCAGGATGTAGATGCCGTTGTTGGTAGTCACCTCGTTACCTCACACACTCCGCCAGACAGCCAGCCCGGATGGCACTGCACGTACAAACCGCCGGGCGCACTCGCACCTCGGACGCTTTCGACCACCCGAAAGCTTTCGTCCCAAGGGGTTCCGCCCGAAAGAGGGGTTGCCTTCGGCAGCGACCGTGCGGCCAGGCCGATCCGCCGGCTGCTCGTCATGCGGCTAAACCGGTAGCCCCATGTGGCGGGCGATGACCAGCTTGAGGATCTCGCTGGTGCCCTCGCCGATGGTCAGGATCTTGGCGTCACGATAGAAGCGCGGGATGCCTGACTCTTCCATATAGCCGTAGCCGCCATGGACTTGCATGGCCACATCGGCGGCGTGCACGGCCAGCTCGCTGGCGAAGAGCTTCGCCTGCGCGGCCTCTTCCGAGTACGGCTTGTCGGCATCCTTGAGAGCCGCGGCGCGATACACGAGTGCGCGCGCGGCGGCGATACGCGTCTTGAGCTCAGCCAACGCAAACGACACGGCCTGGTAGCGGCCGATCGGCTGACCGAACGCACAGCGCTGATGCGCCCAGGCGATCGAATGATCGAGGCAGCCCTGGGCCAGTCCAACGCCCATCGCGCCCACCCCGATTCGGCCGCCGTCGAGCGTGGCCAGGAACTGACGTGCGCCGCCACCGCGCGGTCCGAGCAGCGCATCCTCGGGCACGCGGCAGTCCTGATAGCTCAGCTCACGCGTGTCAGAGGCGTGCCAGCCCATCTTCTCGTATGGCCGCTGCGGCACGAAGCCTGGCGCATCTACGGGGACGACGATCGTGCTCACCTCGGGCTTCCCAGAGCCGCGTTCGCCCGTGATCGCGGTGGTGATGACGAACGAGCTCAGCTCTGTGCCAGCGTTGGTGATGAACGACTTGGTGCCGTTGATGACCCACTCATCGCCGTCGAGTCGGGCGGTGGTCTGCAGACCCTGGACGTCGGAGCCCATGCCTGGCTCGGTGCTGGCAAAGGCGCCGAGCGTTTGGCCACGCGCCAGCGGTACGAGCCACGTTTCCTTCTGGCGTTCGGTGCCAAAGAGCAGCAGTGGCGTGCCACCGAGCGACACGCTCGCACCCACGGTGATGGCCACGGACGAGTCGACGCGCGCCAACTCCTCCATTGCAACTGCGAACGACAGCGTGCCGGCGCCTAGCCCGCCGTATTCCTCCGGGAACGGCAGGCCCATGACGCCCAGCTCGCCCAGCTTGCGGATCGCCGCCGTCGGCACGGCGCCGGCGCGGTCCCATTCGCCCACGTTGGGCGCGATTTCCGCTTCGGCGAACTCCCTGATCGTAGCCCGCAAAGCGCGCTGGTCTTCAGAAAGGTCCAGGTCCAAGGCGGAAATTGTATCCCGTGTCCTACGCACTTGCTAACGAACACGAGTGCTCCCCCGAGCCCGAGAGCGTAAATTTAGCGAAGAGAGCTAGGAAGAATAGCGAGCTGCATGCGGTACTTGGCGACCGTGCGGCGGGCGATGTGGATGCCGCGATCTTTGAGGCGTTCGACGATCTCCGAGTCGGTCAGCGGTTTGCCTTCCTTCTCGATGACCTCTTTCATGATGTCCTTCACGCTCAGGCTGGGCGTGAAGAAGTGGGCGTAGGGAATCACTTCGCCGTTTGGCAACATTACGTACTTGGACGCGGTGGCGCGACTGACCGTGCTTTCGTGCACGCCTAACTCCTGCGCAACCGCGGCACGCGACAATGGGCGCAAATGGCGTACGCCGTGCTCGAGGAAATCGCGCTGCTGATCGACGAGACAACGGGTGATGTTGAACAGCGTCTGGCGGCGCTGGTTGATATTGGCAATGAACAGCTTGGCGCGGCCAACGTACTGCTGCACGTGGCGCTTCTCGTCGGGATTCATCGATGCACTCGACCGATGCAGGTCCGCGGACAGACGCGTATACATCGGGTTGACCCGCAGCACGAAGCGGCGGCTTTCGACTACTTCGACTTCGAATTCTTCGGGACCTTTCGAGATGACCACGTCGGGAATGATGTACATCGCCCGCGTGTCACGGTCGCTCGAATTGGTCGGCGAGAACCCGTGGGCGGGATGCGGGTTCAACTTGGTCTTGACGAAGTCCCAGACATCAGCCACTTCTTGCTGCGAGATCTTGAGCTCGTGCGCGATGCGACCGAACTTGTGCTCGCCAAGCTCGGTCAGGAACTGGGTGACGATATCGCGGGCATGCATCTGGGAGAGCCCACGCTCTTCCAGATGCGTGATCTGGATGGACAAACATTCGCGTAGATTACGCGCGCCAATGCCGACCGGTTCCTGGGCCTGGAGCACGCGCAGGATGGCGCGTACTTTGTCAACCGAGACGTCGAGCTCGTACGCGACGTCTTCGACTTTGACCGCCAGATAGCCTTTCTCATCCAGGCTGCCAACGAGGTATTCGGCCACGGTCATGTCCTCGTCAGGCAAGGCCGCGCCCATGTCCATGAGCAGCTTTTCGGCGAGCGTCTGCTCCGACGCGACCCTGGTCAGCGGATCGAAGTCTTCGTCGTCGGGTCCGCGGTTCCGTGCTTCCGAACCATCGTCGTAGTGATAGGTGTGCGTATCGCTGGCCAGCGCACTGGTACCCGACTTCTGACGCTGGATGCAGCGCGGGCAGATTGAGCCTTGTAGCTCGGTGCCGCACACGCGGCAAGTCGGCACGTCGACCAGCTCGAGCGCGGGATTATCGGCGAGCTCGTTCGCAATCGCTTGCTGCAGCTCCTGGGACGACAGCTCGAGGATGTAGTTGGCCGCGACAAGGCGCGGCGACACCTTGAGCGTCTGACTCGGTGTGTATTCTTGCGAGACGTCGAGCTCGAGTTCCATTTCGTCCAGTGGTTAGTGGTTCGTGGTTAGTGGTTAGTGGTCAATGGACGCGGCAGCGCCCGCCTTCCAAACTCGGCCACAAAGTGGCTTGCGCCTTGTGGATACAGCGGCTAGTGACTAATCACTAACCACTAACCACTATCCACTAATCACTACAGTTTCTTGATGTTCTTTTCGATGCGCCGGAACGTCTGATCGACGACGTCCTCGATCTCAGTCAGCGCGGACAGCAGCGCTGGCTTGAGCTCGGGCAACACCTTGTCGATGAGAAAGTCGCGGCCGGCTTCCATGCTGTCGGAGCCCGCCCAATCACGCGCCATGCGCGCCATACGGCTTGCCGGCTCTTCTTCTTCACGCGAGCGACGCAGCAAGAACGCGATCACCCCAGCGGCAATCGCAGTGGCCAGGATGGTTCCCACGGCGCGCCCGCCGCGATCCTCCCAGGGGCGAGTTGCTGCGCCATATCCGCTGGTCCGGCCCTCGTCAACCATGAGATCTCTCCCTTGTCCTCGGTGGGGGCGAACCCGTTTACGCGCGCCCGTCGAGGCCGTGGTCCGCCAGCTTCTTTTCGAGTGTCGCAATATCTATGCCAAGCAACTTCGCGGCGGCGTGCCGGTTGCCGTCGGAACGGAGCATTGCGCGTTGAATGTACCGTTCTTCGACTTGCACGAGCAGGTCCGGCAAGGTCGTTCCACTCGTTAAGTGCTGGTTCAAATCCATGATCGCAATTTCGCGATCGACCTCCATTGCCAGGTGGTCGGCGGTGATCACGCCACCCCGCGCCAGCACGACGGCACGCTCGACGGTGTGTTCGAGCTCGCGCACGTTGCCGGGCCAGTCGAAGTTCACCAACCGCTGCAGCGCCTCCTCGCTGATGCGCGCGGGCGCATGGGCATCGGTGAAGCGATGCTTTTGCAGAAAGTGCTCCACGAGCAGGGGAATATCGTCCTTGCGTTCGCGCAATGGTGGTACGTGGATGGTGATGACCGCGAGGCGGTGATACAGGTCCTCGCGGAATCGGCCCGACTCCATGTCGGCGCGCAAGTCCTTGTTCGTGGCCGCGATCACGCGCACGTCGACTTTGATCGACTGACTCGAACCGACGCGCTCGAACTCACGCTCCTGCAGCACGCGCAGCAGCTTGGCTTGCAGCGTGAGCGCCATGTCGCCGATCTCGTCGAGGAAGATCGTGCCTTTGTGGGCCATCTCGAAGCGACCGATGCGCTGGCGGTCGGCGCCGGTAAACGAGCCCTTCTCGTGTCCGAAGAGCTCGCTTTCCATCAACGTCGCGGGCAGGGCCGTCAGGTTGACCTTGACCATCGGCCCCTTGGAGTGACCCGAGTACTCGTGCAGCATCTCGGCGACCGACTCTTTACCCGCGCCGGTCTCGCCGATGATCAGCACGTTCGCATCCGAGGCGGCGACCTGGCCGATCATCTTGTACACGTCCTGCATCTGCGGCGTGTTGCCGACGATGCGTTCCGAGAGCGCTTTGGTCTCCTGCTTGCTGCGCACCAGCTCCTGGGCGAGCTGCTGGCGCTCGAAGTAGCGGCGAATCGTGAACAGGACACGATCGACGTCGAACGGCTTGGTAATGTAGTCGTACGCGCCGAGGTGCATCGCCTCGATGGTCGTGCTCGAGGTGCCGTAGGCGGTCATCAGGATGACGTTGCCGACGTTGATCTCCTGAGCGGACAGACGCTTGAGGATCTGAATGCCGTCCTGATCGGGCATGCGTAAGTCGATGAGCAGCAGGTCGGGCTCTTCGACGGGCACGATGCGCAGGACCTCGCTGCCGCTCTTGGCTTCGAGGGTGTCGTAGCCCTCGCCCTTCAGGAGCTCGACCAGCATGCTGCGCGTGGCGGCGTCGTCGTCGGCGATCAGGATGCGCTTGGGCGGCGTCGTACGGCTGCTTGCCGAATCTCGGGGCTGCCGTTCAGCGGGCGCGACCATGCGTATGTCCTGTTCCCTCCACTCCAGACAGGCGCACCGTCCAGTTGGCCGTGTCACCCGTCACGGGCTACCTGGGCTGGCAAACCCCAGTATGCCACAGGGGGAGTGAGGGGCGGGGAGTGGGGAGTGAGGGTCAGAATTCTGCGCCAACAGCGGCGTGAGTAGGATGGATGCGACTACACGGAGCAGGCGTTGACTCAGCCCCCACTCCTCACTCCCCAGTCCCCACTCCCCAGCGAATTCGTGCCGCTGGCGGCCAGGATGCGCCCGCGTACCTTCGATGAGATCCTGGGCCAGGAGCACCTGCTCGCGCCTGGCCGGGCACTGCGCCGCGCGCTCGAAGCCGACCGCGTGCCGAGCATGGTCTTGTGGGGCCCGCCTGGCTCGGGCAAGACCACACTGGCCGACGTCATCGCCCGCCTGACCCAGTCGCGATTTATTGCCGTGTCCGCGGTGACCGCGGGCGTGGCCGATTTGCGCAAGGCTGTCGAGAAGGCACGCGCGACGCCAAACGTACGGACGATCCTGTTCATCGACGAGATTCACCGCTTCAACAAGAGTCAGCAGGACGCGGTGCTGCCGCACGTCGAAAACGGCACGATCACGATGATCGGCGCGACCACCGAGAACCCGTCGTTCGAAGTCAACTCGGCGTTGTTGTCACGCGTGCGCGTGTTTACCCTGCGCTCGCTGACCGATCCCGACGTGGAGCTGATTGTGCGTCGCGCGCTCGACGATACCGAGCGCGGGCTCGGCACGAGCGGCCTGAACATCGAGGAGACGGCGCTGCGGCACCTGGTCGAACGGGCCAATGGCGACGCGCGCGTAGCGCTCAATGCGGTGGAGCTCGGCGCTGACGCGACCCAGGCAGTTGGCGGCACGACGATTTCGCTGGCGGTCATCGAAGACGCCGTTCAGCAGCGCGCGCTGCAGTACGACAAGGGCGGCGACGCGCACTATGACACGATCTCGGCGTTCATCAAGTCGATCCGCGGCTCCGACCCCGACGCGGCGGTGTACTGGCTGGCGCGCATGCTCGAGTCGGGCGAGGACCTGATGTTCGTCGCGCGCCGCCTCGTGATCCTGGCTGGCGAGGACGTCGGGTTGGCAGACCCGAGCGCGCTGCGCGTGGCCGTGGCTGCGCAGCAGGCGGCGCACTTCGTGGGCATGCCTGAAGCCATGTTTCCGCTCGCAGAGGCAACGCTGTACCTGGCCACGGCGCCCAAGTCCAACTCGGTTGGCCGAGCCTACGGCGCGGCCATGGAGGCGGTCCGCGACACGCGTAACGATCCCGTTCCTCTTCATCTGCGCAACGCAGTAACCGGACTCATGCGCGGGATGGGCTATGGGCGCGACTATCGCTATAGCCACGACTTCGGACAGAACGATCCGGAGCGCTGGCGTCAGCGCTACCTGCCCGAAAACGTGGCTGAGCGGCGGTTCTACATGCCCGGCGACCAGGGCTTCGAGGCTGACGAGATCACGCGCCGCCTGGCCGCCATCGAGGCACTACGCAACCCGGCGCCTGCCGCCACTCGGGACCGGAAGGCGGCTGCGCCAGCGGCCGAGGAAGTCGAGCGGCGTCCGTGACGAACGTGCGCGTCGAGCCTGCTGAGATGCAGTACCTGGTGGAAACACTGGGTGCCATCGGCGAGCAGCCTGGCGGCGGCATCATCAGGCCGGTTTACTCGGCTGCCTGGGTGGCAGCCCGTGAGCAGTTGGCCACGTGGATGCGCGAGGCGGGCTTGACGGTTCGTGGTGACGCCGTCGGCAATCTGTTCGGTCGCATGACTGGCCCGAGTGCGCGCACGCTGCTGACGGGATCCCACTTCGATACCGTCAAGCTGGGCGGCCGCTACGATGGCGCGCTGGGCGTGCTGGCCGCCCTGGCTGCCTTGCGGGCCCTTCAGGCTGAGGGGTTCAAACCACGCAAGTGTGTAGAGATGGTCGCGCTGTGTGAAGAGGAAGGCTCGCGCTTCCACTCCAATTTCTGGGGCACCCGCGGCATCCTTGGCCAGATCTCGTCTGAGGAGCTGACTGCGCTGGCCGATGACGACGGTGTGAGGATTGGCGAGGCCATGCGGTCGGTTGGTCTGCCGCCGGAGGACTACCGTCAGGCTGTCCGCGACGACATCGACGCCTTCGTTGAGCTGCACATTGAGCAGGGCCGCATCCTGCATGACGCGGGCGTGCCGTTGGGCGTGGTGCAGACGATCACCGGCCTGTATCGATTTCTGGCAACGGTCGAGGGGCGCACGGACCACGCGGGTACGACGCCCATGGACTTGCGGCGCGACGCGTTCCAGGCGGCGGCGGAGATTGCGCTGGAGATGACGCGCATTGTCTCGGCCGAAGGCCGGCCCGCGGTGGTGACAACTGGCTATTGGGATGTTCAGCCTGGGGCGTGGAACATCGTGCCCGGGCTGGTGCGCTTCGGCGTCGACCTGCGCCATCCCGACGAGGCGGTCAAGCAGCAGCTCGGCGCCGCCATTCGCGTGGCTGGTGAGCGGGTCGCGGCTGAGCGTGGCCTGACCGTGCACTACGAGATGGTGGGCGACGTGGCGCCCAACGACATGCATCCCTCGGTCCGCGCAGCCATTACCGGCGCTGCCGAAGCTTTGGGGGTGCGGTATATCGACATGGTCAGCGGCGCCGGCCACGACAGCCAGGTCATGGCCACCCGCGTGCCGACGGGCATGCTGTTCGTGCCCAGCGTCGACGGCCGCTCGCACAGCGCCGCCGAGTTCACCAGTTCCGA
>DASXRR010000256.1:0-12996 GCA_036506475.1 Chloroflexota bacterium | reverse complement strand
CGGATACTGACACCGGATGGGACCGACGCGTCGCACTCCCAGCGAACTTGCTCGACCGTGAACAACGTGACCTATCACTGGAGCTCGTCGGCTCGTCACCTGCGCCAACCGTCGAGATGCCCACGACAGCGGTTGTGTTGCTCGCCGGCAACAGCCGTATCACCCACACGGTCTGGCGGCGCACTTCCTTGGCGTGGGGGAGGATTGGACGAGGTAGTGGTGCACGCGCCGCCAGAACGTATTTGGGCACTTTTAGAGGACGCTCCGCGGCTCACCGAGTGGATGCCGATCGTGAAAACCACGACAGGTCACGTGGAGGTCCTCGACGCCGAGTTGGACGTAACCGGCCGCGGGTCGGATCATGCCGAGCAGCTTGCGAATCGTGGTCGACTTGCCCGCGCCGTTGAGCCCTGCGGTCGTGCCCTCGCGACGCGTCAGACTGACGCCACATGGACCTCCTACTCGATCAACTCGAAGGTGCAGTGGCCGGCACCGCGAAGTGCTCGATGAGCCGACGGGCGTAGAAGTCTTCCCAGGGCTCGCTCGGCGCCGCGCGCGTGAACTCCTGGTCGAGCCCGACCAGCAGGTAGGTGAGCTCGCTGCGCACAGGCTGTGTGCCGAGCAGCTCGGGCAGGCGCGAAAGATTCACGAGCCAGTCGCTGTACCAGGTCGCCCAATCGGCGTCGGTGCCGTCGGTGATCGCAAACACGACGTGATGGGTCTCGGCTGCCTCGTGCAGCAGCTCGCTGACGTCCGTGGCGAGGTCGGTCATGCTGGCGATACTCTACCGGCCTGTCAACTATGCCGCGTACAAGCACCGCCCATCGTCGACTTATCGACAGCCGCCGGCCCAACGCGAAGACCAATCGTCAGTTGTGGTCGTGCTCGTGGTCGTCGTCGTCGTGATCGTGGTCCTCGTCCGTCCGCTCCCCGGAGGCGTACTCCGCCGTGCGCGTGTCCAGCTCGCTCGACGTCACTAGCCCGCGCGCGACCAGCAGCTTTTCGAAGGCCGCCAGCCAGCGCTCGTAGTAGCCCGAGGCAGCACCATTGGCTTCAGCGGCGGCAATCTCGCCAACCAGTCGCGCACGGAACTCGTCCCAGTCGTACATACGGCGATCGCTGAGTGCCACGGCCAGGCCGAAGATGCGGCCCTCCCACGGCGCTTCGAAGACCAGTTCGCCATTCTTGCGCGGCAGCGCGGCGGCGCCGTCCATCACGCCGATCCGCTCGTCGGGGCGCGCCTGGGCCATGGCGGCTACGCCGCCTGCGCGCTGGCCGGCGGTGCGACTCTGGCAACACCGATCATCGCGTCTCGACTGATCATGCTGGCGAGCTCGTCCTCACTCAGTCCCTCAGTGCCGGGCGGTCGTTCGGGTAGGACCATGTAGCGCACTTCGGAGCTCGAATCCCATACCCGTACCTCGACCGCCGGGTCGAGCTCGACGCCGAACTCGCGCAGCACCGCTCGCGGCTCGATCACCGCGCGCGAGCGGTACGGCGCGGACTTATACCAGCTTGGCGGCAGTCCAAGCACTGACCATGGATAGCACGAGCAGAGGGTGCACACAACCATGTTGTGCACGTCAGGGGTGTTTTCGAGCACAACCAGGCGCGTGCGCAGGCCCTCGACCGCCAGTTCGGCACAGGCCGCATTGGCGTCGTCCAGCAGGCGTTCCTTGAACCGCGGATCAGTCCACGCGTGCGCGACGACGCGCGCCCCGCGCAAAGGGCCAATGTCCTGTTCGAACAGCTTGACCAGCGCATCGACGGCATCCGTCGAGATCAGCCCCTTCTCGATGAGCAGCGATTCAATCGCTTGCGCGCGCAGCGCCGGGTAGGGCGCGGGTTCAGGATTGTGGCTCACTGCCTTTTGTCCTCCTCCGGCGATGACTCGAGATAGCTTTCCCACAGGTCGAGAAACACGCTCCCCGGCGCGTCGGCCGATGGACCCCACAACTCGCCTGCATCGAAGCGAACGCTATAAAGCGGTTCGGGGCTCGGCCCGCGATCATGCGCGCTGGCGTCAGGCAATGTCTCGACGCCCTGGAACAGGTGAATCACTCCCCGCTTGCCCCGGGCGTAGCGCGGTAGACGCGTATGACCGTGCACATGGATGTTGCGCGTCACGACTCGGTCGCCGAGTTGGAATCGCGCACGCGCGGCATCCGACACGGGTGGAAGACTGGATTCGATCCGTGCACGAATCGTTGCCTCGGCCAACTCCGAATCGTCGCGACGCGCCACGGCCGACGGGTCCGCGCGCAGCAGCTCGACGCGCGCCTCGATCTCCTCGGTGGTCAGAACGCCAATTTGGACCAGGTTGAGCTCGGCCGAGAACAGGTGCCGCTCGTAATAGCTGGCGGCCAGATACTGAGCGGGCGGCATGCGCTCGATGCCGTGTCGAAACTGGTCGATGTTGATGCCGCTGAGTGAGGCACCGCGGACCAGGCCAGGTACGCGTTTTTCCCACTCGGCGTGGAACGTGTCCTCGTTTGAGCGTGGCTCGATCGGACCGAATCCGTGCATGCCACCCATGTCGTGCACGCCGTTCATGGCACCAGTATTCCCGACAGCGGCGACCGGGTCAAAGCTTGCGCGGCGACCATCCTCGGCTGGATCTCGGGACTGCGGTGCGGCACCGCCTTGAGCAGGCCAGTCGGCGGTAGCAAATGTCTGGTTGATTGGCCGGCCCTCGAGCGTTCCGATTTACGTCCACTGGCACTCGCCAGGGCGGGACGGAGTGAACTCGGCCAGATACAGCCCGGGCTGGTCGCCATCGGCAGGCAATGCCAACTCGCGCTGCTGGCTGGCGTACCGCACGCGCGGTCGCAAGGGCGCTTCGGCGCCGGTCAAAGCTCATAAAGGCTTGGTCGCAGCACGCGTGCTGCGCACCCCCATCCCGTGCCCGGACTCACCCCAACCATAGCGGCACGGCGAGTGGCGCACGAAAGGGGTTCTGGGAACCAGAAATGGACTATTCGGTCCTTGGCGGACCCTTTGCCGCGTAGCGGACCGCTTCAGCGGCTGCCCAGGTGGAGCTTGCCCAGATGTTGCTCAGGTGGTTCTCGACCGTGCACTCGGACAGCACGAGTCACTGAGCGATTTTGTTATTGCTGGAACCGGATGCGGGCCGCAAAATTCTCGCTGCTGATCGAGATGGTGCTGGTTGTCAGCTGCCTTCGGTGATGTTGGTGTAGCTACTTACTACCCTTTCTCGCTCGTGTCAGAGCGATGCGATGGCAGTCCTGAGTAACGACGGCACGAATGTTGTGTCGAGTCGCACCGACTCCGCCAGGACAGCGGCCAGCGCGTCATAGGGATTCGTTTGCGCCACGGGCGGTGAGGTCCAGGCGAATCCGCGCGCACGTGACAAGGCGTGCAGAAGGGCGTGGCGAGGCTCCGCTTGCTCCAAGACACCGTGGACACAGGTGCCGGCGACGACGCCATCGAGCGCGACGCACCCGTCCATTCCACTCTCGAGGTCGAACAGTGGGCGGGATGCTGTCGGATTGCCCGAGGTTTGGCCGATGTGGATTTCGTATCCGTCAACAGCGATTCCGCTCAGAGCGGCCCAAATTCCCGGAACAGGCGCGTGGCCACGTCCGCTGACATGCGTGACCCGCTTGGTTCCACCCATTTCGGTCGAGATTGGCAGCAGCCCCAGACCGTGGGCGTGCTCCTGGTCAGATTCCACACGCTCGACATCACTCACGGTGAGGCCGAGCATCTGGTACCCACCGCAGATTCCCAGGACCGGCGTACGTTGCTCGACCAGCCAGCGGATACGTGCCCCAAGCCCGCATTCGTGGAGCCAGACCAGGTCGGCAATGGTCGCTTTTGATCCAGGCAGGATAACCAGGTCGGGAGCGCGAAGTTCGTGCGACTCGGAGACCCAGCGCACGTGAACGCCTGGCTCCGCGGAGAGCGCTGCAAATTCGTCGAAATTGGCGAGATGTGGCAGTCGTACGATCGCGATCTCGATCCAGGCATGCGTGGGCGTGCGTTCGGACAGACTGGCCGCGTCCTCCTCCGGTAAGAGCAGATTGTCGACGTACGGCACGACTCCGATCACCGGAATGCCCGTGCGTTGCTCGAGCAAGGCAGGCGCCGGTGCAAGCAGAGTCGCGTCGCCACGGAACTTGTTCAGCACGAAGCCACGCACGAGATCCCGCTCGGCGGGTGTCAGCCATTCCCAGGTGCCGAGCAGCGCAGCAAATGCGCCGCCGCGGTCGATATCGGCGACGATGAGCACATCGGCCTGCGCGTGAAGCGCAACCTGCATGTTCACCAGATCGCTGGACCGCAGGTTGATCTCGGCCGGGCTGCCGGCGCCTTCGGCCACCACCAGGTCGTACTCGGCTCGAAGGTGGTCCAGTGACTCGGCAACAACGGGCCACAGGTCGCGCCGCGCGGGGCCAAAGTACTCGGCAGCGCTGCGGCGGCCGGCCACCTGTCCGCGCACAATGACTTGCGAGCCGCCCGGTTGTGGCTTGAGCAAGATTGGGTTCATGTCGCATGTCGGCTCAACACCCGCGGCGATCGCCTGCGCGAACTGAGCGCGGCCGATCTCGCCGCCGCCTGCGCACACGGCGGCATTATTGGACATGTTCTGCGCTTTGAACGGCGCCACTCGGAGCCCCTGCCGAGCGAGCAACCGACACAGCCCAGCTACAAGCGTGCTCTTGCCCGCGGACGAGGCGGTGCCCTGCACCATCAGCACCGGAGCCAGTGTTGTCATTCGCGTAGCGCGGTCGGCAGCCGGTCGTCGTGCCTCAGCCGCTGAACGAGGTCGAGCAACGTTTGGCAGTGCTCGGGCAGACGGCAAGCGATGCGCACGTGAGCTGGTAATCCGAACGAAGCGCAGTCTCGGACGACGATACCGTGCGGCAGCAGGACTCGGCGGAAGGCGGCGCCGTCACCCACCTCGACCAGAACGAAGTTGGCCATCGAGGGCGATACGCGGAAGCCCAATTCCGTAAGGCCCCGCGTCAGAAGCCGGCGCGACTCGGTCACTGTCGCGCGACCTGCCGCGACGTGTGCCTCGGCATCGGGTTCAAACATGGCCAGGCCAGCGCGCAGCGCACCTGCGTTGACGCTCCACGGCGGGCGGACTGCCTCGAGCGCGGCGGCCAGTTCGGGCGCGGCCAGTGCGTAGCCAAGTCGCACCCCCGGCAGCGCGTGATCCTTCGTCAGCGAGCGCAGGATGACCAGATTGGGATATTGGTCGAGAAGTGGCTCAGCACGCCAGCGATTGTCCGCGAACGAGGCGTACGCCTCATCCAGCACAACGACGCGGTCAGGTTGGCCTGCCAGGAGTTGCTCGATTTCGGCACGACCGTGAAAGGTGCCGGTCGGGTTATTCGGATTGCACACGAATACCATGCGCGCGCTTGGCACGTGTTCGAGGCTCAGAACTTCGCGTACGTGGGCACCGAGAGTCAGGGCAGCGCGCGCATACTCGCCAAAGGTGGGGCCAACGACTGTTACTGGATCGCCCTCCCGCAGGGCGGCCAACGCGATGAGCCACAGGAGCTCAGCCGAGCCGTTGCCAAGTGCCACCTGCTCTGAAGCGACGCCGGCTCGATACGCGAGCGCCTGGCGGAGTGGCGCTTCGTCGTCACCTGGATAGCGCGTCCAATCCGTGGACTGAACAGCACGCTTGACCACAGGCGCTGGACCGAGCGGGTTGGTGTTCACGCTGAAATCGAGCACCTGGTCGGGGCTGAGGCCGCATAGAGCGAGCTCCGCCGCGCTAACCGAGCCATGCACCACTGGTCGCAGCGCACGCACGTGCTGACGAACGAGCATCTCGGCGGCAGTCACGGTCACGCCCTGTTCAGTCGGGCGCAGCATGACGGCGAGGCAGGCCGCGATGATCGCCGCCCGACTGACCAGGCCGCGCGCCGTGGCGAGATCGGTGACCGACGGTGACCGAGTGTCGGCATGCAACACGAAATGGTCCGGTTTCTCCAGACGCACATTGAGCTGCCCAGCCGCGACAGACATCTCTGGCCCGCGTTCGGACTCGCCGTTAGACCGGCGTCGCGATACCAGACCTGCGCTGCTTGCCTCAGGCGCGTTCCGGTGGCCACAAGCAGCGCACCAAATCGAGCCGGCAGCCAGTTCAGGACCCAGAATGTCGGCAGCGCACACGCGACGGCCGTAACGTACGCAAGGCGACCGCGCTCGGAACGCGGGGCTCGTGTCCGGAGCATGTCCAGCACGCGGCCCATCCACGCCACCGGGTGCCATCGCTCAGGCGGATCGCCCAGCACAATGTCGATCGCAATCGCCGCGAGCAGGACTTTCAGAATTCGATTCCTCGCTGGGCCTTGATGCCCCGCGCCAGCGGGTGTTTGATTGGCTGGATCTCCGAAACCAGGTCGGCTACTTCCACCAGCTCCGGCGGAGCGCCGCGACCGGTCAACACGAGGTGCAGCGTCGGTGGTTTCGACGCCACCAGCGTCAATACCTCGTCCAACGGGACCAGGCCAGCTTTCACCGCACCGAGAATCTCGTCCAGTACCACAAGGTCGTACTCGCCTTCGCGGACGATCTGTTGCGCAATCTGCCAGCCGTGAGCCGCGGCGGCGGCATGATCTTCCTGCGGGATCTTCGGGTTACGCAGGCGCTCGATCGTAAAACCGCGTCCCGTCACTTCGAGGTCCACGCCACGTAGGCCGCGCAGGATTTCGCGCTCGCCGGTCTTCCATTGCCCCTTGATGAATTGCAGAAAGAACACACGCATGCGATTGCCGGCGGCGCGAACCGTGAGGCCAACTGCCGCGGTCGTCTTGCCTTTGCCGTTGCCGGTGAAGACAAGGGTCAAACCCTGGCGCGGCGGTTTGGCGCGGGCACCCGCGGGTGTTGTTGTCTGGGCAGTCGAATCGGATTCTTCGGTCACCTTCCACCCTCCGAGTGCGCGTGCATCGATCGGACAGCCGCCACGAGCGGGTCAATCGTCCCGTGCGCACCGCTCACGTCCGACAGGCGCACATACTGCCCCTGCATCGCCGCGCACAAACGCCGAGCCAGACCAAGCCGGATCGGCCCGTCCTCACTGTCGACGACCAGGACCGAGATGCCGGCCGCACGCAGCGCGTCCGCGGCCGCCAGCGCGTCGGCGTGCGGGTCGCCATCAGCCGTGACGGCGACGTTTGTGCGGCCATCAGACACCAGGACGACGAGGGCTGATCCGATGCGGTCAGATGCGCGTCGCCGAGCGGCCAGCGTGGCCTGTGCCAGCCGCAGGCCAGCCGCCAGCGGGGTTCGGCCGCCGGTCGGGAGTGCGCGAAGGCGAGCGACAGCAAGATCGGCGCTGTTCGTCGGCGGCAACAGAAGCTCGGCGATCGAGCCGCGAAATGCAATCAGGCCGACCTCGTCGCGCTGCTGGTACGCGTCCGTGAGCAACGCCTGGACGGCGCCCTTGGCGGCAGCCATGCGTCGCTGAGCTGCCATCGACCCACTGGCGTCGACCACAAACAAGGTGCACCGGCCTGCGCGCGTTTGTCGTACTTTGACGCGCAAGTCGTGCGGCTCGAGCTTCAGGCGTCCGTTCCGCTGGCCTACGCGTATTCGGACCTTCTGTTGAGGAGCCGCCGCAAGGAGCGTCGCCGCGACGTCGAGCGATCGCTCGGCCTGCCCGTCATACGCGACGCTGCGCACGTGCCGCCCGACTGAGCTTTCGATCTTGCCCCGGCGGTGCATCGCGCTCCGCGGCGCACCAGCGCTGGGCGAACGCGGCTGGGTCGTGGGCTCGAACCCTGGCGCCCGCAACGGTCCGACTGCTTCAACGTCGAAGACCTGCTCAGGCACAGTCCGCGGCGATGATCCGCCGCGTCCCTCCTGAGGCCGATCCGGCTCATTGTCAGGTCCGGGGCAGTCGTCTTCAGCCGGCGGCTCCTGCTGCTCGGGCGCGTCGAGCGAAATGTGCTCGCGCACGAGTTGATCCAGGCGCGGGCGATCGAGCCCAGGCTGGTCGAAGGGCTGTCGCCGGCGCCGGTGCGGCAGGGCTAGCTCGGCTGCACTCCGCACGTCTTCGGCGGTGACGCGCATACGCCCGTTGTATGCGGCGAGTGTCGCCGATGCCTTGTAGATCACGAGGTCCGCACGCAGCCCGTCGACGGCAAACTCGATGCAGATGTTGGCGATCAGGTCGAGTAATTGATCGTCGACCACGACGTCAGGCAGCCGATCGCGCGCAGCCTGAATGCGCGCTTGCTCTTGCACTTCCTCCTCGGCCCAGGCCGCGGAGAACGCGACGGGGTCCGACTCATACGCGATTCGCCGACGGACAACCTCCGCGCGCTCGGATGGCTCGGGCATCCCAGCGACGTCGACCGCCAGACCAAAGCGATCGAGAAGCTGCGGCCGCAGCTCACCCTCCTCGGGATTCATCGTGCCGACCAGGACGAATGCGGCCAGATGGCTGAACGACACACCCTCGCGCTCGACCGTGTTCACGCCCATCGCCGCGGCATCGAGTAATGCGTCGACCAGGTGATCTGGCAGCAGATTTACCTCGTCGACGTACAGCAGGCCTCGATTAGCGCGTGCGAGCAGCCCAGGCTCGAAATGGCGCTCTCCATGCTGGAGCGCGCGCTCGAGATCGAGGGTACCGAGCACGCGGTCCTCCGTTGCACCAATGGGCAGCTCGACAAAGGCAGGTTGGCGCGCATGAGCTCGCAACTCAACGCTAGGATCTCGAGACTCGCAGTCGATGCACAGCGTGCCGGTGTCGTCCGGGTCGCAGGCGAAGCGACAGCCGTCGACGACCCTGACTGGTGGCAGCAGCGCGGCCAGTCCGCGCGCGGCGGTGGATTTGGCGGTGCCCTTCTCGCCACGAATGAGCACTCCGCCAAGGCGCGGGTTGATCGCGTTCAGCACCAGTGCCAGCTTCATCGTCTCCTGGCCGACGAGTGCCGTGAACGGATACCGGGGACGTGCGGTCACCGCATGGAGCTCCCAACCAGATCGACTTCCTGCTCGGCGCGGCCTTCGAGGACTGTGTCAGCATTCAGATAGGCCTGTTGCAGCTGGCGGCGCGCTTCTTCGGATGGCTGCTGCCACAGGCCACGGCCGATGGCCTCCAGCAAGCGCGCGCTGACGTCCTTGAGCGCCCACGGATTGCTGCGGTTGAAGAACGCTTGCATGTCTGGATCCGTCACATACATGCGCGTCACTTCCTCGTACATCCAATCGTCGACCACATCGGCGGTCGCGTCGTACCCAAACAGGTAGTCGACAGTCGCCGCCATTTCCAGCGCGCCTTTGTAGCCGTGGCGCGTGATGCTTTCGATCCACTTCGGATTTACGACGCGCGTACGGAACACGCGCAGCGCCTCTTGTTTCAGGTCGCGTACCTTGGCCCGTGCTGGGTCGGAGGTATCGCCGAAGTAGCGCCGCGGAGCCGATCCGGAGAGCGCACGGATCGTCGCGATCATGCCGCCGTGGAATTGCAAGTAGTCGTCGGAGTCGAAGATATCGTGCTCGCGGTTGTCCTGGTTCTTGGCAGCCACCTCCACGCGACCGAGCACGGTTTCGAATTGCGGTCGCGCGTCCACCCCGTAGTCGTCACCCGTGTAGGCATAGCCACCCCAGTTGACATACGCGGTTGCGAAATCGGCCGAGGTCTTCCAGTTGCCGGCGTCGATCAGTGGCAAGATACCTGCCCCGTACGTGCCGGGCTTGGAGCCGAAGACGCGATAGCGCGCCTGGCGGCTGGCGGTCTCAGCGTCGACGCCAGACACCTCCAGCCGCGCACGGTCCACCTGGTATCGCGCTCGAAGCGGATTTTCTTCCGACGCTTCATCCAGCTCCGCAACTTGCCGCACCGCATCTTCGAGCACGGCGATGATGTGCGGAAAGGCGTCTCTGAAAAAACCCGAGATGCGGCACACGACGTCTACTCGGGGCCGGGCCAGCTCACCTAGCGGGATGACCTCCACCCCGATCACGCGCTGGCTCTCGGCTTGCCAGACCGGTCGAACACCGAGAAGTGCAAAGACCTGGGCGATGTCGTCACCGTGCGTGCGCATGGCGCTGGTGCCCCAGACGCTCAGGCCGACGCTCCTGGGGTAGGCACCCGTCTCACGGCGATGGCGCTCGACCAGCTCCGTGGCGAGCTGCTGACCAACTCGCCAGGCCGACCGGCTGGGCATTGTGCGCGGATCGATCGCGTAGAAGTTGCGGCCTGTTGGCAGGACATGGGCCATGCCCCGCGTCGGCGCACCACTTGGCCCGGCTGCCACGTATCTGCCGTCCAGAGCACTGACGATGTTGGCGATCTCATCGTGCGCGGACGTCCTCAGGCTCGGTACCAGTCGCTCGCCGATGAACGCGAGCGTGCGCACGACCGCCGACGGCACACGATCGGTCTGCAGGACGGTGCACACAAGCCGCTCCCGAAGCGTCTGATCGGTGGGCCAGTCGGCCGCTTGCAGAGCGCCGATCAGACGCCCGGACAGGGCGTCGATACCTTCCAGTGCATCCGTGGTCGAAGCGATGTCGCGACCGACGACCGCCGCCAGACGTTGGACCTCGTCCAGAGGGAGCCGCGCGCCGAGCGTATCGATCAAGCTGTCGACGTCAAGTCCGAATGCGGCAGCCACCCCCGCACGCAGACTCGGGACATCAAGGTTCGGGACCCGCACCAGCGCCAGGACTAGATCGCGCAGGCTGTCGCCGTCGTAGTCCTCCCCGAGCGTGTGCAAGCCACCGCGAATCAGCGCGCTGCCAAGCTCGCACAGATAGCCGTCCAGGTTTTCCATCAAGTGCGCGAAATCCTTGGAGCGCATGTCGGCGAGAGTGGACGGCACGCCGTCGTCGGTCACCGCCGGATCCCAATCGTGGGTGTGGTCGCCTTGCTGGTTCAGTCGCTGGATCATCAGCGTGATGTCGGCGTCGAGCCGGGCATCCACGATCAGCTCCCAGATCTGCTGCTGGAGCATCGGCAGCTTGGTGGGATCGAGCGCTTCGACCTGGTAGTACTCGTCTACCAGCCGCGCCAGCTCGTCGAGCTTGCCGTACGCATCCGCAGTGGTCATCGGCGGCGTCAGATGGTCGACGACGACCGCGTGAGCCCGCCGTTTGGCCTGGGCGCCCTCGCCCGGATCGTTGACGATGAACGGATAGATCAGCGGCAGATCGCCCAGCAGCAGGTCCGGATAGCACGTCTCGGAGAGTCCAATGGCTTTGCCCGGCAGCCATTCGAGCGTGCCGTGCTTGCCCACATGCACGATGGCATCAGCCGCGAAATCATCCTGTAGCCAACGATAGAGCGCGTGATAGTTGTGCGTTGGCGGTAAATCGGGCTGGTGGTAGATCAGGTTCGGGTCCATGCCATAGCCGCGCGGTGGCTGAATGGCGATGAACACCTTCCCAAAGCGCAATCCGGCTAGCGCGATGTTGCCGTCGTGGACGTAACTCTGGCCAGGCGGCACACCCCAGCGGCCAATCATTTCGCGCTGATTGCGCTCCGGCAGAGTGCCGAACCAGTGTGCGTACTGCTCGGCGGGCACACGCGCGACAGCCTGCCGAAGCTGCGTCTCGGTCAGCAGCTCGGAGTCATAGGAGCAGCAATCGATAAGCTGCGCCAGCAGCGCATCACCGTCAGCGGGTAGCTCATCGAGGTCGCCGATGTCGTAGCCCGCGGCGTGCAACGCATGAAGCAGGCGGAGCACGGACGCTGGCGTATCCAGGCCCACGGCATTGCCGATGCGCGAGGCCTTCGCGTTGTAGTTCGTGAGAATGAGCGCAAGCCGTTTCCGAGCGTTCCGTTTGCGCCGTAGAGTCGCCCAACGCAGCGCAAGTCCGACGACGCGGGCAATTCGGTCCGCCCGCGGCACGTAGGCTGTTACGCCGCTCTGGACTTCCTCCTTGAAGGAAATGGGCACGGTGATGATGCGCCCATCGAACTCGGGCAGCGCCACGTTCATGGCAGTTTCGACCGGCGACAGCCCACGTTGCGAGCCGTCCCACTGCGCGTGGCTCGAACCGACGGTGATCGCCTGCAGCACCGGGACACCAAGGCGCTCGAGCGCTTCGACCGACCAGCCACTGGGCGTCGGGCCATCAGCGCGCACCTGGCCCATCGCGAAGCTCATTGTCGCGATCACCGCGTCGACGCGTCCGGCGAAGTACTGCAGCGCATCGGGCAGCCCGCCGCCGTACGCGCCATCCTTGAGTGAATAGGCAAACACCGGCAGGGCATTAGCGCCGCGGGCCTCGATCTCGCGCACCACGGCGTCGACAAACTCGGTGTTGCCGCCCAGCAGGTGCGATCGATAGAACAACACGGCCAGCGTGGGCAGTTGCGGATCGTGCCGCGCCAACAGCACCGGCAAGGAGCACTGTCCACCGAGCTCCGGGTGGTACACGCCGTGTCGCGGCTGTTCGGCGGGCGGGTCGAACCCGAACCCGTATGCCAGGAGGTGGTCAGCCAGAAACCGGAGCAGGTGCTCGTAATTCGATTCGCCGCCGAATTGCAAGTAGGCAAACGCCTCGTGAGCGACCGGCACGCCGGAGTTGCTCAGCGCCGTGAGCTCCGGATCGAGCGCGTCAGTACCTGTGACACAGACCAGCCATGCGCCCGACTGGCGGACGTAATCCACGATGCGGTCGAGTCCCCGGGGAAAGCTGGCGCGACCGCCCATCAGACGGACCACGATCACCTCCGCGCCGGGCAGAACGTTGTCCAGGAACGCGTCGACGTCGGAGTCGCTCTTGAGGTGGTTGAGGCCGTGCGCGCGCACGCGAGGGAAGTCCGTTGGAAGCCGCGCAACCGCTCGACTGAGCAACGCCAGATCAGTGTCCGAGTGAGTCAGGAACAAGAAACCCGGAGCGTGGCTTTGGCCCGCGGGCGCTCGCGCATGCCGATCCTCGAGCTCGCAGCCGTCTGGTCGATCCTCCCAGCGGAACCCGGTGAAGTGCAGCTCGGCCAGCACCGGCGGAGGCGGCATGTACGCGTCCGCGGCGAGCATCGCGTCGATATAGTCG
>DASXRR010000255.1:0-12687 GCA_036506475.1 Chloroflexota bacterium | reverse complement strand
TCGAGATAGAACGCGGGCGCCGCCACCGTGAGCTGTTCGGCGGTGAGTGCGCCAGTCAGGACCTGGCGGTCGAGCGGGTCAAGCGACGCCAGGTCGATGCCGGATGCCCACTGACCGCGCTCGGCTAAGCCTTCCGGGCTGAGATCGGGTGCGAGGGCGTCGAAGTCCTGCACGCCGGCGTGCGTGGCCTCGACCGGGTGCAGGCGCCAGTACGTCCGGAGCAGGCTCGAACTAGCCGACAGTGGTCTCGCCTAGTCGGACAACGTTTTCCGACGTGGGTCGGAAGTTCTTCACCCGACTACCGACGGCGTAGATGTCCTGCTGGTGATACAGGAAAATCCACGGTGATTCGTCCCAGACCGTGCGCATCAACTGTTCGTACGTGGCCGCGCGTTTCTGCGCATCGACTTGTTGGGCGGCGCTGTCGATGAGCTGGTCGACAGTCGCATTGGTGTAGCCCTGCCAGGCAATGCCCTTGATCTTGCTACTCCAGTTGGTTTGCACGGCTGGACCGACCTGCAAGCCGCCCTGGCTGAGCAGGAAGAGCTCGTATTTGCGGCCCACGATACCTTGCACGTACGTGCTCCACTCGACCGTCTCGAGCTCGGCTTTGATGCCGACTTTCTCGAGCTGACCGACGATCGCTTCGGCAACTTGCTTGTCTTGCAAGTAGCGACCATCGGGCGCCTTGAAGTTGACAGTGAAGCCATCGGGCATGCCGGCTTGCTTGAGCAGCGCTTTGGCCTTCTCTGGATCATACGTGTACGGCGGTAGGCCTTCGACATACCCGCCCGCGACGCCCTTCGGGAAGGGGCTGACCATCGGCACCGCTTCGCCGCGCAAGACGACTTTGATCAACTGGTCTTTGTCGATTGCATATTGCAGCGCCTGGCGTGCTTCTTTCTTGTTGAAGACGTCGGTGTTCTGGAAGCTGGGGATCAGAATGATCGAGCCAGAACTGGTCGCGCGGGCGAGGCTGACGCCTGAAGTGCCTTGCAAGCCGCCGATTTGCAGCGGCGGCACGTTGGTAATGATGTCGACGCCGCCGCTCTTGAGCTCGTTGATGCGCGCGGTGGCGTCGGGGATGGGTCGGAAGACGACCTGCTGCATCCTGGCCGGACCGCTGAAGTGGTTGCCCGCGGCCTCGATTACGTATTTGTCGTTCGGGGTCCACGACACGAACTTGTACGGGCCAGTGCCGATCGGCGCCTTGGCGGCCGCGGCCGGATCGGCGGCCGCTTTAGGCGGCAGCATCTCGACGTACGACGCGAGTGTTTCGATCAACTCCGCGAATGGCTCCGTGGTCTTCACGCGAACCGTGTACGGATCGACGACGACGACCTCGGACACGGGTTTGAGCAAGGTGGCGTAGCCGTTCTTGACGTTCGGATCGACGAATCGCGCGAAGCTGAACTTGACCGACTCGGCGTTGAATGGCTCCCCGTTGTGGAAGCTCACGCCCTGGCGCAGGGTGAGCTCCCAGGTGTTGTCGTCGAGGGTTTTCCAGGCGGTGGCCAGGGCTGGTTTGATGACCAGGTCGAGATCGCGCGCGACGAGCCGGTCGTAGACAGTCCACAGCATGCCCTTCGAGGCGCCACTGGTGGTGACGTAGGGATCCATGCTTTCGGCGTCGACGCCTTGCGCGATGGTCAGTGTGCCCGTTGGCTGCGCCTGTCCCTGCGGGACGGCTTCAGCGGCCGCCGGCGCCTCGGTCGGCTTCGCCGCGACGGCAGGCGCTGAGGTTGGCGCAGCTGTGGGCGCGGTCGTGGCCTGTCCCTGCGGGACGGCTGCAGCGGCGGCCGGGGCCGTAGTAGGTGCAGTAGCGGGGGCGGAGGTGGCCTGTCCCTGCGGGACGGCTGTAGGCTGGGCTGGCGCCGCCGGTGCGCAGGCAGCCAGCAGGCTCCCGCCCACTGCGAGACCAAGAAGTCCACCACCTCGAATCAGCTCACGGCGGGTCAGCATCGGACGAGGGTACCTGAGGTGCCAGCGGCACCGCGCTGGCGTCGGCGTGGCGTACCTGGCGCGGCGCAGTGCGATCGACGCGCATGACCACGCCGCACAGGGGGTCGGGACAGATGATGCGCGTATCGGTGTGCATCCAATCGTTGGGGTGCAGCGGACGCTGTTTGGCAGGCAGGAGCGGCAGCGTCGATTGCAGGGCGTAGACGCAGAACGAGCGACCCGCCGGCAGACTGAGCTGGCCACCTTTGAGCTCGAAGAAGTCGCCGACCGCGTGGCCGCAGGTGCAGGTGCCGCGGATTTCTTCGACGCTGATCTTGAGATCGAACAGGTGGAACGTGTCGTCGGTCATCGATGCAACTGAGGTAGGACGTGCTCGCCGAGGAGCTGGAGGCCGGTCGACGGCGAGTCGAGGCCGTGGGGGGTGCCGAACTCGATGCGCGTGGCGCCCGCGGCGCGCAGCGCAGCGACCTGGCCAAGGATATCGTCGGGGGTGCCGGCGAAGGCGAATCGATCCAGCACGTCATCCGAGATGGTGTGTGCGTCGATGTTCGGCTGGTTCAGGGTGACGTCGAGTTTGGCCACGACGGGGAGGTACAGCGCAAGCTCCTGACGAGCGCGGGCGCGGGCCGCGGCGCGATCGTGGTCGACCACGGTGACGGCGCCCAGGCACAGGCCGGTCTGAGGCGGCAGCCAGGAGCGCATCCGCTGGGCCATGGCCGGGCTCGTCGAGCCGCCTACTTTCACTTCGTCGACGAGACGGCCCAGGGCACGGGCGGTCTGTTCGCCCCAGGTGCCGAGCACGATCTGGACATCGCGACGGACCGGTTCGTATAGCAGCCGGGCGCCCGGCGCGATCGTGAATAGCTGTCCGTCGAAGCCGTGGCGCTGACCAGCAAGAAGATAGCGGACCGCCGCAATCGTTTCCTGGAGACGGGTGATGGGTTTCGGCTGAGGCAGGCCGAGGGCGTCGAGCCAGCTGCCGCGGACCAGGCCCAGGTAGGCGCGGCCACCGCTGGCGAGGTCGAGCTGGGCGATCTGGCCGGCGATTTCGACCGGGTGAAGCGTGTATGGGTTGAGCGCGGCGGGACCGAGGCGCGCCCGGCTGGTGCTGCGCGCCAGGGCCAGCAAGGGACCGATCGACGGCGGGAAGAACAGATCCTGGTACACGCTGACGGCGTCGAAGTCATACACGTCCACGAGCTTGCCCAGTGCGTCGTAGTCAGCCTCGTCAGATTGGAACGCGACGCTGACTTCGAAACGGCTCACTCGGCGTTGCTCAGTCCGTCGCCGAGCAGGTTGGTGCCGAAGACGGTGATCAGAATGGCCAGGCCAGGCCAGAGCGCGTTCCACCAGGCGACTTCGAAGACCTGCTTGCCTTCGTTGAGCATGCCGCCCCACGTCACCGTGGACAGCGGCACGCCCACCCCGAGGTAGCTCAGCGCGGCTTCCGACAGGATGTTGGTCGAGATGTTGATCGTCGCCACGACCAGCAGCGGCCCGGCAATGTTGGGCAGGATGTGGCGGGTCATGATGCGCGCGTGCGAGGCGCCCAGCGCTCGGGCCGACAGCACATAGTCGTGCGCGCGCACGCCGAGGGTCGATCCGCGGACCAGCCGCGCGTACTGCACCCAACTGACGAATCCGAGCACGAGCACCACATTCAGCAGACCCTTGCCGACCGCGGCGAGCAAGGCGATCGCGAGCAGGACACCCGGCAGCGACAGCTGGATGTCGACCAGGCGCATGATCAGCGCATCGGACCAGCCGCCGAAGTAGCCAGCGAGCAGGCCAAGGCTGACGCCGATGAGCCCGCCGACCAGAACTGAGGCCAGGCCTACGAACAGGCTGGATCGGGCGCCGACCATGATCCGACTCAGCAGGTCGCGTCCGTTCAGGTCGGTACCGAGTGGGAAGCCGGGCGCGGCGTCGGCGAGCCACGCCGGCGGCAGCAAGCTGCGATTCAGATCTTGCTGGCCGGGTGGATGAGGGGTCCAGATCAGCGACACCAGCGCCGTGATCACGACCACGAGCACCAGCGTGGCGCCCACTCGAGTGGCCTGCCTCGAGCTGCGCGTTCGGCGCACAGACCTGGCTGGCGCGTCAGACGGGATAATGGCCTGGCGTGTCGGCAGCGGAGCAACTGCGCTTACGCCCACGGCCGTGCCTCGAGGCGAACTCGCGGATCGAGCAGGGTGTACAGCACGTCGACGAAGAGATTGATGGCCACGATGAACACGGCTAGGACGAGCACCGCGGCACGGATCACCGGCAAGTCGCGCGCTTCGATCGACTGAATCATCAGCCAGCCCACGCCTGGCCAGGCGAAGACTGTCTCGACCACGACCGAGCCGCCGACCAGTGCGCCGAACTGCAGGCCCATCACGGTGACGATCGGGATGGCGCTATTGCGCAGCACGTGACCCCAGGCAATAGCGCGTTCGTCGAGTCCTTTGGCGCGGGCAGTGGTGACGAAGGCCTGTTTCAAGGTCTCGCCGACGGCGCGCCTGACCAGTCGCGTCAGCAGTCCGACGCTGAAAGCACTGATAGTGATCGTAGGCAGGATCAGCTGTTGCCAGGTGCCTGCTCCTGAAGCAGGCAACACGCGAAGCGCGCCCGCGAAGACCAGGATCAGGATCACCCCGAGCCAGAACGACGGCATCGAGATGGCCAGCAGCGCGCCGCCGGTGGCCAACTTGTCGGCGAGACCGCGACGCGTCGCGGCCAGCACGCCGAGCGGCACACTCAGCGCGGTACTCACGATCACGCTCGAAACCGCCAGTAATAGCGTGGTCGGCAGTCGACCAAGCACGAGATTCAACGCTGGCGTGCGGTAGCGAAACGACTCGCCCAGGTCGCCCTGGACGACATGTTGCAGAAACTGCACGTACTGCACAGGGATGGGCTGATCCAGGCTGTACTGACGTCTGATATTGGCCATGTCTTCGGGACGCGCATTGAGCGGCACGAGCACAGCCGCGGGATCGCCAGACAGAAAAATGAGCACGAAGCTCAGCATGCTGACCGCGAACAACACCAACAGCGCGCCCCACAGGCGCTGGAGCAAGTAGCCACTCATCGCTTGCTTTTGGCCGACAGCCATTGTGCTCTAACGTGGACGGCGATGAGCGATCAAGGGCGATTCGCGGGCCAGGTGGCCATTGTGACCGGAGGTGCGGGTGGGATTGGACGAGCCGTTGCGCAGCGGCTCGTTGCCGACGGTGCGCGGGTGGCATTGGTGGACCTGGCGGGGACGCAACTCGACAACGTCGCACAGGCGCTCGGCGGCGAGGTCTTGCCGATCGAGGCAGACGTTGGCCAGGAAGAGGATGTCGGCGAGTACGTGCGGCAGACGGTGGAGCGGTTCGGGCGGGTCGATCTGCTGTTCAACAACGCCGGGGTGGAAGGGCGTGTCGCCAATATCGTCGACGCGGACATTGCTGACTTCGACCGGTTGATGGCGATCAATGTGCGCGGGGTGTTTCTCGGGTTGCGCGAGGTGCTGCGCGTGCTGCAGCGGCAGGGCACGGGCGGCGCGATTGTCAATACCGCGTCGATTGCGGGGTTGCGCGGGGGCGTTGGCGTTGCGCCGTACATCGCCTCGAAGCATGCCGTGATCGGCCTGACGAAGACCGCGGCACTCGAGGGCGCAGCATTCGGCGTCCGAGTCAATGCCGTGGCGCCGGGCTACATCGACACGCGCATGATTCAGGCGCTGATCGTTGCCCGAACGCCGGACAATCCGAAGGCAGGCCGCGAAGCGATGGAAGGGCGAGTGCCGCTGAAGCGCTTTGGCAAGCCGGACGAGGTTGCCAATCTGGTGACCTGGCTGCTGAGCGTGGAGGCGAGCTACATCACCGGCAGTGTCAACCTGGTCGAGGCCGGGCTCATGGCCTGACCGGGGTGCCGTCCATGCGCCGCACGGGTGGCCAGCTGCCGTTGAGCGGGTGCTCGGGAAACGGATACTTCGCTGCCAGCGCCTCGTCGATGTCGACGCCGAAGCCGGGCTGCTCGTTCGACCACATCATGCCGTCGCGGACCTCGGGGCAGCCGGGGAACACCTCGCGGGTGCGCTGGCCGAACATCGCCTGCTCCTGGATGCCGAAGTTCGGACAGGCCAGGTCGAGCTGCAGATTGGCCGAGTGGCCGACTGGTGAAACGTCGCCCGGGCCGTGCCAGGCGGTGCGCACGCCGAAGAACTCGCACATCGCCGCCAGTTTGCGCGCGATCGACAGTCCGCCGATGGCCGAGATGTGCACGCGGATGAAGTCGATCAATCGATCTCGAATGAGCGGCACGTACTCGGCCTGATTGACGAACAGCTCGCCCATGGCGATCGGGATCGACGTCTGTTGGCGCAGGATCTCGAAGTAGCCGTTGTCTTCGGGTGAGAACGGGTCCTCGAGGAAGAACAGCCGATACTGCTCGAGGTCGCGTGCGAGCTGAATGGCCTGAATGGGCGGGATGCGCTCGTGGACGTCGTGCAGCAGCTCGACCTCGTCGCCGAGCCGGGTGCGGATGTGGTCGAACAGTCTGGGCACGAGGCGGACATATGGCCCGGGTTCCCAGGACCCACGGCGCGGGCTGGCGCCCGCTTGGGAGCCCCAGGGCGCCGCGGCGCGCTCGCCGCGTGCGCCGTACGTCGCGTAGCCCTCGACGGCGATCTGGCAGCGCACGTAGCGATAGCCCTTGTCCATCAGCGCGCGCGCGTTGGCTTCGACCTCCTCGAACGAGGCCCCCGAGGCATGCGCATAAAGAGGCGCGGCGGTACGCACCTTGCCGCCCAGCAGCTGATAGACAGGCATGCCGGCAAGCTTGCCTTTGATGTCCCACAGCGCCATGTCGACCCCGCTCAGGGCATTGTTCAACACGGGTCCGCTGCGCCAGTAGGACGACAGGTACGCGGTCTGATAGATGTCTTCGATGTCGTTCGGGTCTTTGCCAATCAGGAAGGGCTCGAGGTAGTCCTGGACCGCGGTCACCACGGCCAGCGGACGCTGGGTGAAGGTCGCGCAGCCGAGGCCGAACAAGCCAGGCTCGCTGGTCTCGACTTTGACGACCACGAGGCGAATGCCATCGGGCGCGGTACAGATGGGGCGAACGCGAGTGATGCGCAACGCGGAGCCGGTCACGGCTCCAGAGCCTACCGCGCCGCGGCGTGAGCTGGCACCCGGCTTGACGGAACTTCAGCCCGACCGTCGCTCGTACTGCGTTGTCGGAGCGCGGGCAGGGCGGTCACAACGCTGACCAGCGCTGTTGCCGCAAAGCCGGCGCTGGTCCAGGCGAAGGCCGACGTCGGATCGGTGTCGGCGAGGCTCAGGTACAGCGTCCCGAACAACGCCACGCCGGCTGCGCCCGCGATCTGCGAGTCGGTATTGATGAGTCCACTCATGTCGGCGGCGAAGCGCTCGGGCGCGGCGCTGGTCATGTCGGCGACGGTGGCGTTGCGACCCAGGCCCAGGCCGAGGCCACCCAGGCCGAGCAGCACCATGAGAAGCCAGTCCTCGGGATGCGTGAGACTGACGGCTATATACGACACGGCGAGAATGATGTAGCCGCTGACCGCGACACGCGCGATGCGCTGGGTAGGGACCCGCCTGAGGAGTGGGCCGCTCAGGCCGAACGCCGCCACCCACGAGACGAGCACCAGGCCGGAGTACAGCGGACTCTTGCCTAAACCTTGCTGTAGGTACAGCGCGAGCACGAAGAGCAGGCCGAAGTACGTCGCCAGGGCGAGGCCCGAGGCGAGCAGGCCGAAGCCGATAACTGGCTGTCGCACCAGGCTCAGGTCGACCAGTGGCACCGCGACTCGTCGCTCGATCCTCGCGAAGAGCAGCCAGGCGGGCACGCTTGCGGCCAGGCCGAGCCAGGTCCAGACAGGCCAGTGCTGCTCGCGGCCGAAGATGAGCGGCACCAGCACGCTGAGCACCGCCACGGACAGCGCCGCGACACCTTTGACGTCGAACCCGCCTGTGTTTTGCGCGGGTGCGCTGGGTAAGAACCGTCGAGCGCGCGCGATCAGCACCAGGCCGATCGGCACGTTGATCAGAAACGCCGGTCGCCAGGTGGTACCCACAATGTCCACGGAGACGATGACGCCACCCAGGATCTGGCCGATGACCGCGGCGCCTGAAAGTGCCATCGCGTACGAGCCGATGGCCTTGACTCGTTCCTGGCCTGCGAAGTTGAGCTGGATGCCGGTCAGCACCTGCGCAACCATCAGGGCGCCGCCCACGCCTTGCACGACGCGCGCCGCGATCAGTGTTGCCGCATTCGGGGCGAACCCGCAGGCGAGCGACGCCGCGGTGAACACGCCCGCGCCGACGGTAAAGACGCGTCCGTAGCCGAGCATCTGGCCGAGGCGCGCGGCGGTGATGAGCAGCATGGCATAGGCGACGAGGTAGCCCGAGACTACGAGCTGCAGCTCGGCACCGCTTGCACCGAAGGTGTCGCGGATGGCAGGTGTGGCGACGTTGACGATGGCGACGTCGACGTTGGCCATGACCAGGCCGGTCAGCAGGATCGCCAGGCGCGTGTGCTTGTCGGGTGTGGACGTCATTCTGAAGTGGGAACACGCAGCTACCGTGGTTGGGTTGCGATTCGCGCACTAGCCGCGGGGGCAAGTAGTGTGGGCGGCAAGAGCGATGCGGCGGAAGGTTGGCTCGGGGACGCCGTGGGAGGAGCTGGCGGGCTACTCGCGGGCGGTGCGCGTGGGCAATGCGGTGTTCGTATCGGGCACGACGGCGTCGAACGAGCGTGGCGAGGTGCAGGGCGAGACGGCGGCGGAGCAGGCGCGCTACATCCTGGGCAAGATCGCGCGCGCGCTGAGCGAGGTGGGTGCAACTCTGAGCGACGTGGTGCGGACGCGGGTGTATGTGGCGAATCTGGCCGACTGGGAGGACGTGGCAAGGGTGCACGGAGACGTGTTCAACGACATTCGGCCGGCCAATACGCTCGTCCAGGTGGCGGGGCTCGTGGACGGGCGGCTGGTCGAGATCGAGGCCGACGCGCTGATCGACGCGGCGTGAAGTTCAGCATTCGGCTCAACAACGATCTGCCGGTAGACGCGTATCCACAGCTGGCAAGAGCGGCGGAGGAGGTTGGGTTCGACCAATTCTGGGTTAGCGATGACCTCTTTCTGCGCAGCGCGTGGGTCATTCTCTCGGCCGTCGCGCAACAGACCGAGCGGATCCAGATTGGGACATGCATCGTCAACCCGTACACGATCCATCCGGCCGAGATGGCGATGGCGGCGGCGACGCTCGACGAGTTGTCGCACGGGCGATTTGTGCTGGGGATTTCGAGCGGCGCCGATGACTTTCTGGGCTGGGTCGGCATCGAGGCGGAGCGGCCGGTCAGCACGGTCAAGCAAACCATCGCCACGCTGCGCCGGCTGTTCCAGGGCGAGGTGGGTAGCGGACCAGGCTGGACCGATCAGGCGTACTTGCGCTTCACGGCTAGACCAATTCCGATCTATGTCGGAGCCATGAGCCCGCGCATGTTGCGCCTGATCGGCGACGTAGCCGACGGTGGGCTGCCGCTACTGTTGCCGCCGGAGCAGTTCGCCGAGGTCCTGAGCCACATCGGACCCGCCGAAAACCTCGACGTTGCAGCGTGCATCTGGTGCTCGGTGACGCGGGACGATCGCGCGGCGGCGGAGCAGGTGCTCCGGGACAAGATCGCGTATTACGGCCATGCGCTCAGCCCGACCATCTTGCGGCGCCTCGGGTTGACGAAGGAGGATTTCGCGCCGATTCAAGAAAGGATGCAGGCGGGCGACGCAGCGGGCGCGGCAGAGCTGGTGACCCAGGACATGCTGCGCATCGGCGTGGTCGGGACGGCGCACGAGCTGCTGCCCAGGCTGCAGCACCTCGTAAACCTGGGGGCCAGGCACTTGAGCTTTGGGCCGCCACTGGGTCCCGATTTGTTCCAGGCCATCAAGGTGTTGGGCAGCGAAGTGCTGCCGAGGTTCCGCCCATGAACTACCAGCAGCGCATCGAACGCGCGCGAGCCCAGATGGAGCGCCTGGGCATCGACCTGCTCTACCTCGCGCCCGGCGCGAACGCGCAGTACCTGAGCGGCTGGCGACGCAATCGGCCGCACTTCGGCAACGTCAACTATCCGGGCGGCTGGGTTCAGGGCCTGTTCCTCGGGCTGCGCCACGGTCCGATCCTGGCCGTGCCGCGCATGGTGGCCGAGTTCGACCTCGAGCCGACCGCGACCCTGGACGTGCGCGTACTGCCCGATCAGGCCGATCCGCACGAGTTCCTCGGCGCGCTGCTGCGTGAGTTCGAGCCGCGCATCGGCGCGATCGCGATCGAAAATCGCGCCTGGAGCGAGCAAACACTGGCCTTGCGCCAGGTGCGCCCCGATCTCGAGGTACGCCTGGTGTCAGAGGTGCTGGCGCCACTGCGTCAGGTCAAGGAGGCCGAAGAGCTCGAAGCGATGCAATCGGCAGCGCGCATCGTCGACCTGGCCATGACCGACATCATGCGCTTCTTGTCACCCGACTCGGGCCAGACCGAGCTCGACGTCGCCTACGAGATCGATCGGCTCCTGGTCAGGCACGGCGCCGACGGCTCGTCCTTCGTGACCAACGTGTGGCAAATGGGCTCGGGCGAAAAGCGCGCGCTGGCCATGAAGGCCAGTCGCCGTCCGCTCGAGCGCGGCAACTCACTTTCCTTCGACTTTGGCTCGACGATCGGTGGCTACTGCTACGACTTCGGACGATCGGTCTGGCTCGGCGAGCCGCCGCCCGAGTATCGGACGGTGCACGCGCTGGTCATGTCCGCGGCGCAGCGCGGGATCGAAGCGCTCCAGGCCGGCCAACGCACGGCCGAGGAGGTCAATGCGCTGGCGCGCGAGGTCATCGAAGACGGTGGCTACGGCGACTGGTTTCGCCACCGCCTCGGCCACGGCATTGGCCTCGACGTACACGAGCCGCCGTATCTCGATCGCGGCGATCGATCGGTGCTCGAGCAGGGCATGTGCTTCACCGTCGAGCCGAGCATCTTCATCCCCGGCAAGTTCGGTGCACGCACGGAGGACGTGGTGGTCGTCGGCGGATCCGAAGGCGGGCGAGTCCTCACCACGTACCGACGGGATCTCCAGCTCGTCGCAGGCTGATGCCGCGGATGGCGATCGCGGCGGCGCACAGCGCGACCAGCGCCGCGAAGCCGTAGCTGCCGCGGGTCGAGACGCTGAACAGCGCGCCGGCCACGATCGGACCGATCACCGACGCCAGGCTGATCGCCGACGATGTCGTGCCCATGATGCGGCCTTGTTCATCGTCAGCGCTGATTCGAGAGAGCATGGCCATCGCGGTCGGCATGGCCGTGTTGAACGAGGCGGCCATGAGCCCGACGCCGAGCAGCATGACCGGCGGCATGGTGCTCAACGCGATCACTGCCAGGCCGGCACCCATCGCAAGCAGCGCCATGACGAGGATGGCTTTGTCGGGCACGACGCGCGCTGCGAGGCGTAGCAGGCCGACCTGGCTCAGGACCCACGGCGCGGGCTGGCGCCCGCTTGGGAGCCCCAGGATGCCGGCTGAGGCCGCGAAGGCCGACACATAGCCCATCTCCGAGCCACCAAACTCGAACAGCTCGTTGGCGTACAGCGCCAGCGTGCCCCACATCATCATGATCAGCAGCTGCACGGTGAAGGTGACGATTACCAAGACCCACGGCGCGGGCTGGCGCCCGCTTGGGAGCCCCAGGACCCACGGCGCGGGCTGGCGCCCGCTTGGGAGCCCCAGGACCCACGGCGCGGGCTGGCGCCCGCTTGGGAGCCCCAGGACCTCGGCGAGGACCTGGTTCGGTTGCGCATTGACGCGATTGCGGCGACCGCGGCGTCGATCGCCGAAGCGATGCAGCTGACCACGACCATCCCACTGGTGTTTCTGACCAGCAGCGACCCCGTCGCCGAGGGACTGGTGCCCAACCTGGCCCACCCGGGTGGCAACGTCACCGGAGTAACCACGAACCCAGCCGAGATCGCCGCCAAACGGGTCGAGCTACTGAAGACAATTCGGCCCGGGCTGGCTCGATTGGCGTACCTGTGGGACCCAGCGCTGCCCGCGCATGCGTCGGCATCCAGGTTCGTGCAACGTGCGGTAAGTACGTTCGGCATGACGGTCCTGTCACATGAGGTGCGGGCAGCGGCCGACGTGCCGACCGCGTTAGGCGAGCTCGAGCGAGCAGCAATCGACGGGCTGCTCGCGCAGTCCAGCGCACCACTCATCGGGGCGTGGAGTCAGATCGCGAGCTTTGCCATCGGCAATGGCATCGTGACGGCAACCGGCGCCCGCGAATACGCCGCGGCGGGGGCGCTACTGAGCTATTCGGTCAACGCCGAAGCCTCGCAGCGGCGGGCTCCTCTCACGTCGACCGCATCCTGCGCGGTGCGCCGCTCGGCGATCTGCCGGTCGAGCTGCCGAGTACGTTCGATCTCATCCTCAACCTCCGCACGGCTCGCGCCATGGGCTTGACCATCCCCGAACACGTGCTCCTGCATGCGACCGAGCTCATCACGTGACCTTGACAGCCGCGGTGGCGGAGTTGATAGTGGCGGCCGAGCCAGGTCAGGGGACGCAACGCCGTTCGGCTCGTGGGGTCAAATAGACCAGCGCGTGAGTCGCCAGCCGCTGTTTCGGAAGTACATGCTGATCTTCGTCGTGCTGGTCAGCGGTGCGCTGCTGACCAGCGGACTGCTCGAGATCTACTTCTC
>DASXRR010000254.1:0-18413 GCA_036506475.1 Chloroflexota bacterium | reverse complement strand
CGGGATGCCGCAGAAGCTGATCGATTACACCATCGGCAAAGAGGTCGAAGTTGGTGTGGTCAAGCCGGAGAACAAACCGACCTATGAGCAGATCGTCGACAAGTCGATCGTCGAGGAGGCCATCAAACGCAACGGCGGGCCACTCACGGGCGACCCACGGTGGTATTGATGCATTGTCATCCTTCGTGCTCGTTCCTCGCCTCAGGATGACTATCGTGTTGGCGGCGAAGATGCGCCTGGAGCGCGCTACGCGCACCTTTTTAGATGGCGGCGTGGTGGCGTTCCAGGAGCTCGACCTCGAGGTGCGGACAAATGAGACGCTGTGCGTCGTCGGACCGTCGGGCTGCGGCAAGACTACGTTGTTGCGGTGTCTGGCGGGGCTGATCCAGCCGACGGAGGGCACCGTCTACCTGGAGGACAAGCCAATCGTCGGGCCGAACCAGAACGTGGTGATGGTCTTCCAGCACTTTGGCCTGTTCCCATGGAAGACCGTGTTCGACAACGTCGCCTACGGGCTGAAGCTCAGGGGCGAGCCGCGGCGCCGCTGGGCGGACCTGGTGCGCCCCTATCTCGACACAGTCGGCCTGACCAACTGCGAGCAAATGTATCCGTACCAGCTGTCAGGCGGCATGCAGCAGCGCGTCGGGCTCGCTCGCGCGCTGGTGCTCGACCCACAGGTCCTGTTGATGGACGAGCCATTCGGCTCCCTCGACGCCCAAACGCGCGAGCTTCTGCAAGAAGAGCTGATGCGCATCCTGGAACGTGAGCAGCGCACGATGGTGTTCATCACCCACAGCATTGACGAGGCGATCGTGCTCGGTGATCGCATCGCCGTCATGTCGACCCGGCCAGGACGCGTGCGCGAGATTCTCGACGTCGGCCTGCCGCGTCCACGCGACCCGCAGGCGATCCGCCACGGAGCGCGCTACGCCGAGCTGCGCCAGCACATCTGGGCGGAGTTGCGACCGGAGATAGCGGCGGCGTGACGGTCACGACGGCCGAGCGCGCACCGCTCGATCTCGCACAGCGCAGCCGAGCCTCGGCCGAGGCCGTGCGGCGGCGCGAGCGGCTGCTCGAGTGGGGCGTGCGCATCGGCTCGCTAGTCTTGGTCCTGGCGATCTGGGAGGTCTACGGCCGCCGCGTGAACAAGGCGCTGTTCGCGCCACCCACGGCCGTCGTCGGCGCCGGCTTCGAGATGATCGGCAGTGGCGAATTGTGGTCGTACCTGCGCGGCAGCCTGACCGTGCTGGCCATCGGCTTCGCCATCGCCTTGCTGATCGGCATTCCACTCGGCGTGTTGATGGCACGCAGTCGCGTCGTGCGCTGGGCGCTCGACTGGTATGTCGATGCCTTCAACTCGACACCCAACGTGGCGCTGGTGCCGTTGATCACACTGATCTTTGGCCTGGACGTGACCGCCAAGGTGATCGTGGTGATCATTTCGTCGGTCTTCTCGATCGTCGTCAACACCGAGCAGGGCGTCCGCAACGTCGATCGGCGGCTGCTCGAAGTGGCGCACTCGTTTCGCTCCAGCGAGCGCCAGCTGTGGGCCGACGTGGTCATTCCGTCGGCGCTGCCGTATATCGCGGCTGGCCTGCGCCTGGCGGTCGGGCGTGCGCTGGTGGGCATGGTCGTGGCCGAGTTCTTCACCTCGATCACGGGCCTGGGCTACCTGATCATGCGCTACAACAACTCGTTTCAGCCGGACCATTTGCTGGTGCCGGTAGTGGTGGTCATGGCGCTCGGTATCGTGTTGACGTCGATCACGCGCGGCATCGAAACGCGCATCGCGCCGTGGAACAAGGCGGCCACCGAAGACTGATGAGAATCGTCGATTTGACCCAGCCGTGGGGCGATCGGATGCCCACCTGGCCGCAGTTTGCGTCTATCGAAGTCACCGACATTACCACGCACCATCGCGATCGCAAGAGCACGGTGCTGGTCAAGACAAATATGCACACCGGTACGCACATCGACGCGCCCGTTCACTACAGTGAAACCGGCAAACACCTGGGCGAGATTCCGCTGGCCGACCTGGTCGGTACGGGCCTGGTGATCGACCTGCGCCCGATTACCAAACCATGGTCGTACTACTCGCTCGACGACGTGCTCGGCTGTGTGCCTAAGGGCGAAGAGATCCGTGAGGGTGATGTGGTCGTTCTGTACACCGGTTGGGACCGCTACAACTGGACCAAACCCACACGCGACGACGTCATGTATTTCGATCGCCATCCAGGACCACAACCAGAAGTGATCGACTATCTGATCGACGAAAAGAAGCTCAAATGGATCGGCGCCGACCTGGCCTCGATTGACCACTCACTGTACGTGCGCGTGCGCTGGATGCGGCCCGACCTGGTGCGCGAATACGAGCTGATGACTGGCCAACCAATCGCCGAGACGCTGCCCGAGAAGGACTTCGAGTACGTCCACTACCGGACCGCGCGCAGCAACGTGTGCATGCTCGAGAACCTGGGCGGCGAGCTTGCGGAAGTGGCTGGTCAGCGGGTGGTGTTGGGTGCGTTTCCGTGGCGCTGGGAAGGCGGCGAAGGGTGTATCTGCCGCGTGGCCGCCTTCCTCGATCTCGCCGAGCCAGGTGTCCTTGGCACCACGCCACCCGGCGCTCAGCCACAGCGCGATGACGCAACCCGGTCGCCGGCGCGGATCATGGCCGGTGGCCAGGCTCAGGTCAGCTATTGATGGCCTCGCCCGCGGTAACGAACGCCCGAGTAGAGGCAGCTCCGGCGGCGATGCGGGCAGTTGTCCTGACCGCGCCCGGGCAGCATGAGATTCGCGACGACGTGCCAATGCCGCGTGCGGGTCCGCTAGAAGTGCTGTGCAACGTCGAAGCCGTGGCCATCTGCGGAACCGATGTGCACATCTACGAGGGCCGCTTTCCTGGCCGCTGGCCACGCGGCTACCCGTTCATCCCTGGTCATGAGTGGGCAGGCACGGTCACCGAGGTCGGCTCCGGTGCAGCCGAGCTCGGCTGGACAGTGGGCGATCGGGTGGCGGGGACGTCGCATGCGGGCTGTGGCTATTGCCGCATGTGCGCGATCGGCCGCTACAACCTCTGCGACAACTACGGCCGCGAACCACTGCACCACCAGTATGGCCACTACAGCCAGGGTGCGGATGCCGAATATGTGGTCCATTCGATCAAGTCGGTGGTCAAGCTGCCGGACGAGCTCGAGCTGTCACTCGGGGCGATGGTCGATACTGCCAGCATCGCGCTGCACTCGGTGAAGCGACCGGGCATCGTGCCGGGTGACGTCGTGGTTGTCGTCGGCGCGGGTCCGATGGGCCTGCTCACGGCCGACTGCGCCATGGCCCTAGGTGCTGCGCAGGTCATCGTCACCGGCTCAGGCGAACGCCTGGCCAAGGCCGCCGAGCTCGGCTTTGCGACCGTCAACTATCGCGAGCACGATGCCGTGGACGCCGTGCGCGCGCTGACCGACGGCCAAGGCGCGCACGTGGCGATCGACACCGGCGGCACGACCAGCAGCATCCGCCAGGCGGTCGACGTGCTGCGCAAAGGTGGCCGGGTTGCGTTCACGGGCGTACCGACCGAAGGCGACGTGGCCCTGCCGATGCAGAAGATCGTGCTCGAGGAGATCGACCTTGTCGGCGTGCGCGCCAATCGCAACACCATGGACGAGGTGCTGCCGTTGATCGTCTCGGGCCGTGTGCGGGTCAAGCCACTGGTGACGCACACCTTTCCGCTCGAGGCGTACGGCGAAGCCCTGCACACCTTTGCCGACCGGGTCGACGGCGCGCTCAAGGTGCTCGTCCGTCCACACGGGTGAAAGCGGTCGTCCTGAGCGCGCCGAACGAGTTCGCGTTGCGTGCGGACGTGCCCGAGCCTCGGCCGAGGGCGGGCGAAGTGCTGGTGCGAGTCAGATCGACCACCATGTGCGGGACCGACCAGAAGATCCTGGCCGGCCAGTTTCCAGGCACACGCTTTCCCCACATTCCTGGCCACGAGTTTTCGGGCGAGATCGTCGACACTGGCGAACGCGTGGGCGTGGAGGTGCACGTTGGCTGTGGCCGCTGCGCGCGCTGTCTCGAAGGCCTGTATCAACTGTGCGAGCACTACGGTCAGCCCGAGACCGGCCATCAGCACATTGGCTTCACCGTGCCCGGCGGCCTGGCCGAGTATGTCGCGGTGCCGCTCAAGGCAGTGCATCGGCTGCCCGACAACGTCGACTGGGATACCGGCGCCTTTTGCGACAACATCGGCGTGGCGCTGTACGCCGTCGAGCGTGGCACGGTGCGCGCTGGTGAGCGCGTGGCGGTACTCGGCGCGGGCGCGTTCGGCGCACTGGCGGCCGGTGTGGCGCGCGCGTTGGGCGCCGCGCGGGTCGTGTTAGTCGGCACGCGGCCCGAGCGTTTGCAGCGCCTTGGCTCGTTCGCCGACGTACTGGTCAGCGCCGCGGGAGATGAGGCCATCAGCCAGACGCGCAAGGCGCTGGACGGTGGGGCCGACCTCGTAGTGGAGTTTGCCGGCACGGCGGAAGCTGCCCGGCAGGCAATCCTCATGGCCCGCCGCGGTGGTCGCGTGGTGCTCGCGGGATCGACCGGCCCGGGCCGCGAACTGACAGGCGTGGACCTGAGCGCCATCGTGCGCGGCCACCTCGACATTTATGGCGCCTTGGCCAATCCGCGCGGCATTTCACGGCGCGGCCTGGAGCTGCTGGCGCGCGGCGCGGTGGACGTCCGGCCGCTGATTACCCATCATTTTCGGCTCGACGAATTCGCGGAAGCGTGGCAGACGTTCGTGGAGCGCCGAGAGGGTGCCATCCGAGTTATGCTCCACCCCTGAGCATGGCCACCACCGACACCCAGCCCGATCGTCGCACCGAGACGCTCGACGGCGAGCGCTTGCGCGAGGCGCTGCGCTTGATGCTGACCATCCGCTATTTCGACGAGCGTGCGCTGGCGCTGTATCGCGCCGGCGAGATGCGCGGCACAACGCACCCATACATAGGGATGGAGGCAGTCGGTGTCGGCGTGACGCTGGCGCTGCGGCCCGACGACTATGTCACGAGCACCCACCGCGGCCACGGCCACACCATCGCCAAAGGTGGCGACCCGAAGCGCATGATGGCCGAACTGCTCGGTCGGGCGACCGGCTATTCAGGCGGCAAAGGCGGCAGCATGCACATCGCCGACATGGACAAGCATATGCTCGGCGCCAATGGCATCGTCGGCGGCGGCATGGGTCTGGCGACGGGCGCGGCGCTTACCGCGCGGCTACAAAACACCGGCTCGGTGGCGATCTGTTTCTTTGGCGACGGCGCGCTCCAGCAAGGCATCCTGCACGAGACCACGAACCTCGCGGCGATCTGGAAGCTGCCTGTCGTCTACGTTTGCGAGAACAACCAGTACGCGATGTCGGCACGCTCGGACTGGAGTGTCGCGGGCGGCGACCCGGCGCGTCGGGCCGCCGGGTATGGCATTCCAGGCGTCAACGTCGACGGTATGGATCTGTTCGCGGTACACGCCAACGCGACCGAGCTCGTCGAGCGGGCGCGGCGCGGTGACGGTCCGAGCTACCTGGTGTGCAACACGTATCGCTTCCATGGCCATCACGCGGGCGATCCGTTGAATTACCGCGAGAAGGAAGAAGTCGAGCGCTGGCGCGAGCAGGATCCGATCGAGCGCGTCAGGCGTGTGGCCATCGAACGCGGCGCGATTTCGGCTGCCGAGATAGACGATCTGGCGCGCGGCATCGAGGCGCAGATCGAAGAAGCCGTCGAGTTCGCGCGGAATAGCCCAGAGCCCACACCCGATCAGCTCATGACGGATATCTATGCCTAGGTGTTGGGTGATGGGTCATGGGTGTTGGTTTCTGACTTCAGTGGAAAGCGTCGGTTGAGATCGCCATGACGACGACTGCAGACCCAACACCCAACACCCAACACCCAGCACCCGCTGAGCGCATCGTTACCTACGCCGAGGCGCTCAACGAAGCGCTCCGCGAAGAGATGCGCCGCGATTCGACGGTCTTCGTGATGGGCGAAGACGTAGCCGGCTGGGGCGGCGGAGGCGTCTTCGGCGTCACCAAGGGCCTGGCCGACGAATTCGGCGCCGAGCGTATCCGCGATACGCCGATCTCTGAAGAGGCAATCGCAGCCGTAGCCGTGGGCGCAGCGGCCACGGGCAGCCGCCCGGTCGCCGAGATCATGTACGTCGACTTCATCGGCCTGGCGATGGAGCCGATCGTCAATCAGGCGGCCAAGCTGCGCTACATGTTCGGCGGCAAAGCCAAAGTGCCGATGGTCATTCGCGCTCAAGAGGGCGCCGGGCGCGGCAACGCGGCGCAGCACAGTCAGAGTCTCGAGGCCTGGTTCTGCCACATCCCGGGCTTGAAAGTGGTCACGCCCAGCACGCCGGCTGATGCCAAGGGCCTGCTCAAGACGGCCATTCGCGACGACAACCCGGTCATCTTCCTCGAGCACAAGGTGCTGTACTTCACTAAAGGGCCAGTTCCCAGCGGCGAGGTGACTATTCCGCTGGGTGTAGCCGACGTCAAACGCGTCGGTAAGCACGTCACCGTGGTTGGCATTCACACCATGGTCGGCAAGGCCCTTCAGGCGGCCGAACAGCTGGCCGAGGAAGGCATCGAGCTCGAAGTCATCGATCCGCGCACGCTGGTGCCGTTCGACGAGCAGACGATCATCGACTCCGTGAAGAAGACCGGTCGACTGATCGTCTCGCATGAGGCGTATACCCGCGGCGGGTACGGCGGCGAGATCATCACGCGCGTAGTCGAAGCTGCGTTCGACTATCTGGATGCGCCGCCCGTACGCGTCTGCGCGCGGGATGTGCCTGTCCCGTACAGCGCTGCGCTCGAGACCGCGGCGCTGCCGCAGGTCGACGACCTGGTGATCGCCGCCCGAGCGCTGGTCAACAAGGAGCGCTGATGGCCGCGGCCGTGCCGGTCACCATGCCCATGCTCGGCCTGACCATGGAGGAGGGGACCGTCGCCGAGTGGCTCAAAGACGAGGGTGACGAGGTCCGCAAGGACGAGCCGCTGCTGACGGTCGAGATGGACAAAGGCACCGTCGAGGTGCCTGCGCCGGCCAGCGGCGTGCTGCGGCGAATCCTGGTTCAGTCGGGCACGACGGTCGCGGTCAAGACGCCGATCGCTGAGATCGAGTCCGAGTCGGCCGTGGGCGCAGTCGCGACACCGACCACACCAACGGCCGCGCCGGCCGCGCCAGCCGGTGGCCCTGGGGACCTGCCCCCGCGCATGCCCGCACCGCCTCCGGTCGCCGCCGTGGCGGTGCCGTCGGGCAACGGGGCCTCCGAGCCACGGCAGTTTGTGTCGCCCCGCGCCCGTCTGCGGGCCCGCGAGCTTGGCGTCGACGTCGCTGCACTTCGCGGCACTGGTCCGCATGGGCGCATCGTCGAAGCCGACGTGCTGTCCGCCGCCGAAGCGCCGAGCGAACAACGGGTGCACGCAACGCCGCTGGCGCGCCGCCTCGCGCAGGAACACGGTGTAGACATTGCCGCCGTCAGCGGGACGGGACCGGGCGGCCGCATCACTCAGGACGATGTCCTGCGCGCCGCTCAGCCCAGTGGCGACGTTCAGCCATTGAGCCGGGTGCGGCGCATCACCGCCGAACGCATGGCCGCTTCGGCGCAGGCCACTGCGCGCGTCACGCTGTTCCTGGAGGCCGACCTTTCGGAGGCGGCGCGGTTCCGTAAACAGCTGCAGCCCGAGTTCGAACGGCTCGGCGTGGCCAAGCTGCCGTGGGACGCCATCATCGCTCGCGCAGCAGCCCTGGCCCTGGTCGAGCACCCCGCGGTGAATGCCCAATGGGTCGATGGTCAGGGGCTGCGTCGCTCCGACGCGGTCCATGTTGGCGTCGCCGTGGCGATCGAGCCCGAAGGCCTCGTGGTGCCGGTCCTGCGGGACGCCCACGCGCGGTCACTGCGGGAACTTGCGGCTGACTTGCTTGGGCTGGTCGACAAGGCGCGCGGAGGTCGGCTCGGGCCGGAGGCGATGCAGGGCGGGACGTTCACCATCACCAACCTGGGCGCCTTTCGTGTCGATGGCTTCACGCCGATCATTAATCCGCCTGAAGCGGCGATCCTGGGCGTTGGCCGCATTGCCGACAAGGCCGTCGTCATTGACGGCCAGGTGCAGCCGCGAACGATGTGCACGTTGTCGCTGAGCTTCGATCATCGCGTCGTCGATGGTGTGCCGGCCGCGGCGTTCCTGGCGCGCCTGGCCGAGCTGCTCGAGCGGCCATACGCGCTGCTGGGCATCTGAGCCTGCGCACCGGCAAGCTGCCGCCTGACCTGCTGCGCGGCCTGGTGCTGGGCCGCCTTGGCGCTCGGCGGCCCGAAACGCTGGTTGGCGCTTCACTGGGCGTCGACGCTGCTGTCGTTGCCTTTGATGCTGACTCGGTGTGCGTCCTGACGACCGATCCGATCACTACGGCTACGTCCGGCGCCGGCCGCCTGGCGGTGCACGTGGTGTGCAATGACCTGGCGGTGATGGGCGCCGAGCCGGTCGGCGTGCTGGCCACACTGTTGTTCCCCGCCGGCGTAGCTGCCGAGACCATTGCCACGCTCACGTCTGACATTGACGCCGCCGCACGTGAGTTGAACGTCGAGGTGCTCGGCGGCCACACCGAAATCGCGCCCGGCGTCTCGGCGCCGCTGGTCGTCATGACCGGCGTGGGCCGCGCGCCGCGCAATCGCCTCATCACCGCCGCTGGCTGTCAGGTCGGCGATGCACTGGTGCTTACCAGAGCGGCAGCTTTGGAAGGCACATGCATCCTCGCCAACGACTTTGCCGATCGCCTGTCCTCTGTCACGCCTGCGATGCTGGCCGAGGCCCTCGGCTACGCAAATGAGCTGAGCGTCGTCGCCGACGCGCGCCGTGCCGCGGCATTGGGCGCCCACGCCATGCACGATCCCACCGAAGGCGGCATCGTCGGCGCCACCTGGGAGATGGCCGAGGCCTCAGGCGCAGGCTTTCGCCTGTACGCCGACCGCATCCCGATCCGTCCTGCGACCCGCGCGATTTGCACCGCCCTCGGCGCCGACCCCCTGCGCCTGATCGCCAGCGGCGCGCTGCTCATCGCCTGCCCCGACGGCGAGGCCATGGCCCGCGCCCTCAACGCCACCGTCATCGGCCAGATCACCCCCTCCACCCGCGAGCTCATCCACGCTGATGGCAAGGTAGAACCCATCACTACGCTGGACCGCGACGAGCTCTACCGCCTCCTCGAGCAGGCTTAGCACCTTCGTTGCCGATAGCGTCTCCGGGTCGGGGAACTTGCAGCCCCCCGCAACAGTTGCTGTTCGCCAAGGGCTACCACTCAGCAGGCTCAGCATGCGCGCGGCATCGGCGCCTAGCCCTCAGGCTCAGCACGCGCGGGGCGTTGGCGCGGCTCGGGCCTCAGGCTCAGCGCGCGCGGGGCGTTGGCGCGGCTCGGCCCTCAGGCTCAGCACGCGCGGGGCGTTGGCGCGGCTCGGACCCTCGGGCTCGCATGGCGCAGGCGGGCACGGCAGCCACTGTAGACGCTGCACACGCGTGCCTTGTTGGCCGCCGGGTCTGTGCCATCGGCGAATAGCCCCTTGCGGGGGGCTGCAAGTGCACCCCGGGGAGCGAAGCGGAGCGTGGGCTCCCCCCAACCCGGAGACGCTATCGGCGACGAAGGTGCTAAGCCTAGGAAAGTTTGTGCTCGGTCCCGCCCTTACCCAGATCGTCAATATCGAGCGACTCGATAAAGTCGCGAAAGACGGTGAGCTTGGCTTCGTCGATCTCGGTCACTTCTTCGCCTTCGACTTCGGTCTCGGCTTCTTCGTTTTCGAAGACCAGGCCAGCTTGTTCGAAGACGGATTCTTCGACATAGATCGGCACTTTGGCGCGAATTGCTAACGCAATGGCGTCCGACGGTCGGGCGTCGACTTCGACATGCCGCCCATTGGCATCGACGATGAGCTTGGCGAAGAACGTCTCATCCGCGAGCTCGTTGATCACCACCTGGGTCAGCTTGCCGCCGAGCTGCTCGATCACACCCTTCAGCAGATCGTGGGTGAGTGGTCGCGAAACAGGCACGTTCTGCATCGGAATCGCGATGGCGTCTGCTTCGAAGTGACCGATCCATATAGGCAGGTAGCGGGGTGACGTCTTCTCCTTCAACATGACCACGCGCCGGTAGTTGGTCATGTTGACGCGGATGCTCTCGACGAAGACTTCGATCACCGGCCACTCCTTCGGGTGCGCCCATATTGTATGGGATGAGGATTGGCCGTTTGGAAAGCTTCCATCACGCCTGAATCAGTACGGGGGCTGGAGCTCGTCGCGGGCAGTTCGCTCGGGTGGCGCGATCGTGTGTTCCTCAGTTTCAGTCGGTGTTTCGACGGGCGCCTCAACCGGCGACTCACCTGCCCCTGGCTCAGCCACCGGAGCGGCCTCCTCAGCGCTGGCAGGCGCGGCGGGCGTCGCGGGCGAGGTCTCCCAGCTCCATTGACTGGTGTCGGCTAGCGGCGGACTCGTCTCGGTCATCGCGCCGTTGCTGGCGGCTTCATCGTGCCCGTTGGCCACGGGCGGCTCCATGGTCGGCGTCGCGACGCGAGTCGGCGCAGGCATGCCCGTAACCGCCGCCTTCGTCTCGCTCATCGTCGAGTCGACGGCCGAGCGCACCTCAGTCAGCGCTGACTTTGTCTCCTCGATAGTCTGCTTCGTCTCGTTGAGCTCGGCCTGAATCGTCCGATTGAATTCATCACTGAGCTCGCTCGTCGCGCGCCGAAAGTCGCCGATGGCTTTACCGACCTGACCCATGATTTCGGGCAGTTTGGCCGGTCCGAACACGATCAGGGCCAGGACCACGATCAGTACGAGCTCGAGCGGGCCCATCCCCAGGAAGTTCATCGCGGCTGGATTATGCCCGCCGTACCTGGCCAGCGTCGATCTCAAACGGTTGGGCGCTGCTCAGGATTTCGTTGGCGAATCCGGTACGGTCGGTGCTGGTGATCCACACCTGGCGTTCCGTGTTCGGTTCGGCGCGCGTGACACGGTGCATGACGTACTGGCGCCGTTCGGGGTCGAGCTCCGAGAGCACGTCGTCCAGCAGGATGACCGGCAGATCGCCGATCTCGGCGTGCATCCACTCGGCTTCGGCGAGCTTGAGCGCGAGTACCGCCAGGCGCTGCTGCCCGCGCGAGCCGTACGTGTTCAGGTCGACGTCGGCTAAGAAAAAGGAGAAGTCGTCGCGGTGTGGTCCGACGAGGCTGACGGCCTGGTCGATCTCGCGTGCGGCCACGCGCTGTTGGTTTTCGCGAAAGCTCACCTGCAGCTCCTCGAGCGTCGGTGGCGCCTCCGACGGTGTGCTAACTGTCGAGCGATACGTGATTTGAAGAGTGTCGGGCAGTCCGGCGAGGTCAGCAAAAATTGGCGCGGCGCGCTCGCTGACCAGAGTCAGCATCGATTGCCGCTGGCGCAGGATCTGGGCACCCCAGTGGAGCATCTGCTCGGTCCACGGTTCGAGGGCGCTTGCTGGTTGGCGGCGTTCGCGGACCAGGCGCAAGACCTGATTGCGCTGGAGCAGGACGCGGTTGTACCGCTGCAGCGCGCGCAGGTGATTGGCGGACGCCTGCGAGTTGGCCAGGTTGAGATACTGGCGCCTACCGGCGGGCGGCCCGCCCGCGAGGCTCACGTCGGCCGGTGAGAAGTAGACCACGGGCAGTTGGCCGACGAGCCCAGTGGCTTTGGCCGGCAAGCCGTTGACCTTGATGGTCCTGGAGATCGACTCGGTCGCCGGGATTGTTTCGAACAGCAGCTGGAGGTGGACTTCGCCTTCGACCCGTTTGACCGAGCCGTCCAGGCGTGCAAATGGTGGAACTACCGCCGCCAGGTCAGCGTCTTCGGCGACCTCCCAGTTGAGGAGCTCGCGCTCAATGCTCGTCCTGGGTGACCGGCTGGTCGCGAGGACATAGATCGATTCGAGCAGGTTGGTCTTGCCCTGGCCATTGCGGCCGCAGACGAGCAGGACACCCGGCTGGCCGTCGATCTGGAGGCGTCGAAAGTTGCGGAAGTTGACCAGCTCGAGCTGGCGAAGCCACATGAGAGTGGTTAGTGGATAGTGATTAGTGGGTAGTTAGGCCTTGCGGTTGACACCGTATCGACGCGCCAACTACGAACCACTAACCACTAATCACTAACCACTCGAGGTCATTGCTTCCGAGGAAGCGTGGGCGGGACGCCGAACCCGGGCGCGCGATGTTCGGCCACTTCGAATGTCCGATCGACCACATCCACCAGCCGCGTGATGGCTTCGTCGATCTTGCCGAGGTCCGTCAACGCCTCGTCTTTGACATGCGACAAGTAGGCCACGACGACATCGCGCGCAATCTCGGCCTTCTTCTCGGCATTGCTCACTTGGATGGGCATGGTGACAGGAGTGTAATTGCCAGGACCTAACCGCTGGGTATCTGAGCCCGAGTACACTCGTCTACCTCTCGCATGGGGGCGCGCGCGATCGTCTCGCTGGTCCTGGTGCTGCTGACCTGGCAGCCCTCGCCGCTGGCTGGCGCGCAGTCGCTCGACGAGCTCTTTGCCCAGGGTCGCCAGCTCACTCGACGCGGTGACCACGCCGCCGCGCAGCAGTTCTACGCCACGCTGCCCGACCGTTTCGGGCCGCAAGCCGCACCCCGCGCGCTGCTACTCCAGGCCCGCGCGGCATTCAGCGACGCCGACGCGGAGACCGCCGAAGCCCTGCTGCAGACGCTGCTCGACGACTATCCAGGGTCGGATCAAGAAGCGGGCGCACTGTTCACGCTGGCCCAGGTCCGCCGCTCAGCCGGCAATTGCGAAGGTGCGTTGCGTGCGCTGCTGGCTTACGACTCCGCGCCCGGCCGGGTCGCCCTGGGTCCCTACCCGTTCCTCCAACGCGCACTCTGCCTGGCCCGATTGGGCGATTGGTCCGGCGAGCTCATCGCCGCCCAGGCGGCACTGCGCATCGACGGCGGCGGACCACGCTTGACCCGGATCGAAGCGCTCGAGCGCGCCGCCGAGGCCGATCTCAAGCTCGGCCGCAAGCAAGAGGCGCTCGACTACTACAACACCGCGCTCGGGCTGGCCGGTACACGCGCCTACCGCGCGGAAATGCTGTTCACGACCGCCACGATCATGCGCGCCCTCGGCCACGATGACGTCGATCGGTACCGCGCCGTGGTCGTCGACTTACCCGAGACCGCGCGTGCGCCGGGCGCCCTCGACGCGCTCAAAGACATAGGCCTGGGCGGGACGATCAGCCCGTATCAAGCAGGCACCGTAGGCCTGAACGCGCGCCAGTACAGCACGGCGCTGGACCTGTTCGCCCAGGTCGCGCCAGGCACGCCCGATGCTGGCCTGGCTGGCCTGGGCAGCGCGGCGGCGCTGGTCAAGCTCGGCCGAGAAGACGACGCGCGCATGGAGCTGGCGGCGCTCGCCGACCGCGAGCCGTCGGTGGCCGGTCGTGCGCTGCTCCAGCTCGGCCAGCTGCAGATGCGCTCGGGCGAGTTCAGCAAAGCCGAGGGCACCTTCAGCCGCATGGCAACACTGGCCCCGGATCGCGCCTCCGAGGCGCTCCTGAACGTCGGCATCGCCCGCTACGTGCGGCAAGATCTGTCCGGTGCGCTGGACGCCTGGCAAGCCGGCCTCGGCGGTGGCGGATCGACGACTGTTCTGGGCCAACTGCAATTCTGGCGCGCCAAGGCGTTGCCGGCTGGCTCAGTCGATGCCGTGGCCGCTTTGAATGAGGCCGTGGCGCTTGCGCCCGAGACCTACCATGGCTTGCGCGCGCAGGAGCTGCTGGCAGGCAGCGAGCTGTCCATCGCGAGTCGGAGTGCTGACTGGCGCGTACCGAGCGCCGCCGAAGTCGCCGAGCGCGACGCCTGGCTCGCGTCCCTCGGCCTGTCCGCGGACCGCGTCCGCGCGGAGATTGCGGCTATGCCGGGTTTGCGACGCGCCGACGACCTGCTCGAGCTGGGCCTGCAGACCGAGGCCAGCTGGGAGATCGACGGGGTCACGGCCAGCTACGTCGCGACCAGGGACATTGCGCACCTGAGCGCAGTGGGCGACTGGCTCACCGCGCGCGAGCTGCCGCAGCTTGTCTTGCGCGTCGGTCGGTTGGAGCGTGACCTGGTCGGGTTGAGCGCACTCCCGCGCGCAGTCCAGAAGCAGGTCTATCCGGATGGTTTCTCGGACCTGGTGACCGAGCACTCCGCGCGCTACGGGCTCGATCCGTTGTTGATGCTGGCGCTGATGCGACAGGAAAGCTCGTTCGAGCCTCGCGCCCAGTCCGGCGCCGAGGCGATGGGTCTGACCCAGGTCGTTCCGCCCACCGCGCGGGCCATAGCTGCTCGTCTCGGCCACGGCGACTTCGCGCCGCGCGACCTGTTCAAGCCGGTCGTCAGCGTCGAATTCGGCACCTGGTACATGGCCCAGCAACTGCGTGAGTTCGATGGTCGGCCAATTCCCGCGCTAGCCGCCTACAACGCCGGCGGCGGCAACGTCACCCGCTGGCTGCAGCGTTACGGCGCGGACCCCGACGTCCTGGTCGAGCTCATCCCGTTCGCCGAAACCCAAACCTACCTGCGCATCGTCTACGACAACTACCGCCACTACCAGCAGCTGTACGGCAGACCATCCACGCCGTGATTGGCGCGCGATCGGAGTGTGCTTGAATCGGCGCGCTATGCCTGACTTTCCCGAGGCGCACCGGGACCTGCTGAGTGCGCCAGTGGCCACGCTGTCAACGCTCGGCCGCGATGGCTTCCCTCAGGTGACTGCCACCTGGTTTGTGTTCGACCCCGAGGATGGTGTCCTGAAGCTCTGGCTCAGCAGCGGCCGGCAGAAGACCAGGAACCTGCGGCGCGACCCGCGGTGCACGTTGCTGATCATGGACCCGGACTCCACCCAGCGGACGCTCGAGGTACGCGCCCACGCCGAGGTGGCCGACGATAAGGAACGCGCCTTTGTCGAGCAGCTCGTGCCGAAGTATGGCGAATTCGTGCGCAACATCGGCGACCAGCCGCCGGACTATCGCGTGCTGGTCACCCTGCGCCCAACCAAGATCAACGTCACCGACCTGCGCCGCCCGCGCCCGTAGCTAATGCGCTTGGCAGCGCGTCAGCGAAAAGCAGTACGAGTCGTGCTCGAGCTCGCCGTCGCCGTGCCGGCCGGCGGGCAGGACGCCTTCGAACGTCCCGCCGATCTTTTCGGCTACGCGGCGGCTGGCCAGGTTATCGACGGCGATGAGGAGCTCCAGGCGTTGGAGGCCCAGCTCCTCGAAGCCGAATCGGGCGACCAGTCGCACGGCGGCTGTGGCGATGCCCTGGGCGGTCTGGCTGGTGCGCACCCAGTAGCCGATGTTCGCGGTGCCGCTGGCGCTGATGCGGTCCAAGCCAACGCGCCCAAGGAATGTCTCGGAGCCGATGCGCCAGATGGCGAAGTCGTACCAGCTGCCGGTGCGCCATGCCGCAATGGACTCCGCGACGTGGTGCGCCGCTACCTCGTAGCTAGCGCCGCCGCGCCAGGTCCGCATCGACGGCGCGATTTCGCGCAGTGACTCCCGCGCCGCCTCGAGCACGGCCCATTCGATACCCGGTTGGAACGCCCGAATGGTGATGCTGCCGTCGCTCAGCTCGGTGCGCATCCTCGCATGGAACATCCCCGAGCGACGTGGTGGGATACGCTCGATTTGAAGCGCTATGCAAACGACCAACCTGTCGACGCCGCCGGATGGGCTGCCGCGCATCATGCCGCATTGACTTATGACGATGTCGGTGGGATCACGCCTGAGCCCTAACCGCTCGACAGGGTCACCAGTGACATGACCGAACGCCCTGCGATCGACGAACGGCTGCACCAGAGCGAGCAGCGCTTTCGCGCGCTGGTGTCAAGCATCAAGGACTACGCCATCTTTCTCCTGTCGCCGGAGGGCATTGTCCTGACCTGGAACGCTGGTGCCGAATACATGAAGGGCTACGCGCCCGAAGAGATCATCGGCCACAGCTTCGAGCGTTTCTACACGCCCGACGATCGCAGCGCCAATCGTCCCGCCCAACTGCTCGCCAGTGCGCGCGCCAATGGCCGTGTCGAGGAGGAGTCATGGCGCGTGCGCAAAGATGGAACGTTGTTCTGGGCGGACGTGGTGATTACCGCGCTACGCGACGAGAGCGGTGAGCTGGTCGGCTATGCCAAAGTCACACGCGATCTAACCGAGCGCCGACAGACGGAGCAAGAGCGGGCGAATCGGCAGGCCGCCGAGCGGGCCGCGGAACGAATCGGGCGCCTGCAGGCGGCGACTGCAGCGCTGTCGGCGACGAGCGAACCGCTGCGCGCGGCCGAGGTGCTAGCTGAGATGGCGGTCAGTGCACTCGATGCCGCGGCGGGCATGGTGGCTCTATCGCCGATCGAAGGCGCCGATGTCGAATGCGCATACGCCGTGGGTACCGAATCGAGCGGATTGGCTGCGCGGGCCGCCTTTGGTCCTCAGCCGCCGAATCCGCTCGAGGATGCCTGGAAGTCGGGCAAGCCGACCTTTATCGAGTCGCGCACCAGGCCACCGGCCGATCATCCCGAACTGGCGTCGATGCTCAGTGCATCGCCGCACGACGCCTGGGCGCTGGTGCCACTCGTCGTTGAGCGCCAGGTGAAGGGCATTCTGGGGCTGAGTTTTACCCACGCCCGCACCTTTGACGACGAAGCGCGCGGACTGTTGCTGGCGCTCGGCGAAGCCGGCGCCCAGGCACTCGATCGGGCAGCCCTCTATGAGCGCGAACGTCGTGCCCGCGCCGAGGCGGAGGCGGCCGTGCGGACTCAGGACGAGTTCCTGTCCGTCGCGTCGCATGAGCTTCGGACCCCGGTGGCCACGGTGAAAGCGACAGCCCAGGTCGCCGAGCGGGCGCTGCAGCGCGGTGAGCTCGACGGCGAACGCATGCTGCGCTATCTCGACATCATCTCGCGTTCCGCCGATCGGCTGACGTCGTTGGTCGACGATCTGCTGGATATGTCGCGGCTGCGCACCGGCCAGGTGCAGATGCGTCGTCAGACGGTGAATCTCGGCGAGCTGGTGCAGCACATCATTGCGCGGCATCAGACGACGGAGGCCGGATCTTCGTTCCAGGTCACGTTGCCTGACGGCGACGTGCTGGTGGACGCGGATCCGTTGCGCATCGAGCAGGTCGCCGACAACTTGCTCAGCAATGCGGTGAAGTATTCGCCCGCGGGTAGTGAGATCCGCGTACTGATGAGCCGCGACGCCGCGGGCGTCACCGTGCACGTTGCCGATCGCGGCATTGGTCTGCCGCCTGGCCAGGAAGCGCACATCTTTGAGCCATTCGGTCGAGCGCCAAACGCGACGACGCAGCAGATCCCGGGCCTGGGGCTGGGCCTGGCGATCTGTCGGCAGTTGATCGAGGCGCACGGCGGGCGGATCTGGGCCGAAAGCGCCGGCGAGCACCAGGGCACCACCGTCAGCTTCTGGCTGCCGACGGCGAAGGGCGTCGAGTAGATCATGCGCATCGCCGACTTCGAAGTCATTCGCCTGCGCGGTCCGCAGCTGGCCGAGCCACTCCGACCGGCCTGGGCGCCGGGCAGCGTCTGGACGCGGCGCGACGCTGTCCTGGTCAAGCTGACCACTGACGACGGCATCGTCGGCTGGGGCGCGCCCGGTTATGGGGAGTCGGCGGCGCTCGAAAACTGGGTGAAGCCGCGCCTGCTGGGTGCCGACCCGTTCGAGCTGGAGCAGCACGCGCGCGTCTTTCGCAATGCCGATGGCTGCTGGGGCGTCGAGATCGCCTTGTGGGACATCATCGGCAAGGCGTGCGGCCAGCCACTGTACAGGTTGTGGGGTGGCCACAAGGATCGCGTGCCCGGCTATGCCAGCTGCGTCGAGCTGCGATCTGGCTCGCGGCGAGCGGAGGACGCCCAGGCATGGCAAGCCGAGGGCTGGCGCGCGATGAAGCTGCGGCTGCACGACTGGACGGTCGCGGCTGATATCGCCCAGGTCGAGACCGTTCGTCGGGCGATGAGTGATGACTTCACGCTGCTCGTAGATGCCAATCAGGCGCAGCAGCCTGGCACGCCGCAGCCCGAGGCCGGTCCGGTCTGGAGCTACGAGCGAGCGTTGGAAACGGCCCGCTCGCTACAGCAGCTGGGCGTGTTCTGGCTCGAGGAGCCACTCGACCGCTATGACTTCGACGGCCTGCGGCGACTGTGCCAGGCGGTTGAGATCCTGATCGCGGGCGGTGAAAACAATCGCGGCTTACATGAGCTGCGCTGGCTGATCGAGCAGGACGTGTACGACGTCGTGCAGCCTGAGGCGTTGGTCGCGGAAACGCTGAGTGGCTTGCGCAAGATCGCTGCGCTCGGCGAGCTCCACCGCAAGCTGGTTGCGCCACAT
>DASXRR010000253.1:0-36938 GCA_036506475.1 Chloroflexota bacterium | reverse complement strand
GCGGTCGACGACCGGCCGACGCTCGTTCTGGCGCTGTGGGGCAATGGCATGGCCGAGCTTGTCCACGGTCGGATCGAGCAGTCCGTCGCACTCTTCGAGGAGATCCGGACGGTCTCGATCGGCATTGGCTCCGTACTGGGCATCGGCGCCTCGGCCTTCTGGTTGGCGCAAATCGCATGGGTGACCGGAGATCGCTCACGGGCGATCTCGCTTATCGAAGAGACGATTGCGCGCGCCGAAGCCGTGGGTGATCGGTTCTTTCGCTCGACCGCGGTCATCGACCTGGGCGGGAAAATGCTCGAGCTGGGCGATTACGAGCGAGCCAACGCGCTGTTCCTGGACAGTCTGGAGATGGTTCACGGCGTGGACAATGCGCACTGGACGGCAGTCAGCCTGGACGCGCTGGGCTGGGCCGCCTGCGCACGTGGCGATCCGCAGCTGGCCGCTCGCCTCATGGGTGGCGCCGAGGCTGTCAACGACGCGGTGGGCGCGCAATTCCAGGTCTGGGTTCGAGCCAGTCACGAGCGGGCGATCACTGCTCTTCACGCCGCGCTGAGCGAGGACGCCATCGCCGCCGCCTGGTCGGCCGGCCGCGGCCTGTCGCTCGATCAGCTCATTGAAGAAGCCCGTCGACCATGAGGCGCGTTCGGCGTGCGCAGCCTGGCGATCGGGCGGAGCATGCGCGTATGCGCGCGGCATTGTGGCCGGACGAGGATGTGGACGAGCTTGCGGACGACCTACAGACGCTGCTCGAGGATCCGACGCAGGTGGCATTTGTCGCCGAACGCGACGATGGACGGCTGTGTGGCTTCGCCGAAGCGAGCGTGCGCAAGTACGCCAATAGCAATGACGAATCGCCGTGCGCCTTTCTCGAAGGCTGGTGGGTCGACGCAGACGCGCGTCGATCGGGCGTTGGTCGCGCGCTGGTAGCCGCGATCGAGGAGTGGGCGCGCGCGCAGGGCTTCACCGAGCTGGGCAGCGATGCACTCCTCGACAACACGCTCGGCCATCAGGCGCACCAGGCGCTCGGCTTCGAGGAACGCGAGCGCGTCGTCTACTTCCGCAAGCTGCTGTGAACGAGGCGCTCGGCCCAGGACTGGTTGGCGAAGCCCGTGTACGGGTTGAGGCCGAAAACCTGGCGAGCGCGTATGGCTCAGGGTCGATCGAGGTGTTTGGCACGCCCGGGCTGGTGGCGCTGATGGAGCGGGCAGCCTGCGCGGCGGTGGCGTCGCATCTGGCGGACGGGCAGACCACCGTTGGGACGCGGATCGACGTGCGGCATCTAGCCGCGACGCCAGCCGGACTCGAGGTGCGTGCGACGGCCGAGTTGACCCACGTCGACGGGCGGCAACTGATCTTCAATGTTGAGGCGTTCGACGACGCCGAGAAGATCGGCGAGGGCACGCACGAGCGGATGATCGTCGACGCGGCGCGGCTGCTCGGGCGGGCACGCGGGAAGTACAGTGTCGGGCCATGACGACGCTTTCGGGCCCGGGGGTCCAGGCCTTCTTGAGCTTGCGCGATCGCCTGTTCGCGCTGCGCGACGATCAGCTCGCGGCCGCCGAGGAGTTCCGCTGGCCGGCGCTCGGCGAGTTCAACTGGGCGCTCGACTTCTTCGATACCTTGCCGCGCAACCAGACGGCGCTGTGGCTGGTCAACGCCGACGGCTCGGACGATCGGGCGACCTTCGCCGAGCTCACTGCCCGTTCGAACCGGGTCGCGAATTACCTGCGCTCACTGGGCGTCAAACGCGGCGACCGGATCCTACTGGTGCTCGGCAACAGCGTGCCACTGTGGGAGACCATGCTCGCCGCGATGAAGCTTGGCGCGGTGATCATTCCGGCCGCCACGCTGCTGACGCCGGATGATCTGCGCGATCGCATCGAGCGCGGCCACGTCAAGGCCGTGGTAGCGGCGAGCGAGCTCGCACCGCGGTTCGACGGTATTCCTGGTGCCGAGATCCGCATCGCGGTGGGCGACACTACGGCTGGTTGGCACGCTTTTGGCGACGCGGGCAACGCATCAAGAGAATTTGAGGCCGATGGTCCAACCCAGGCGAGCGATCCACTGCTGCTGTACTTCACATCGGGCACCACGGCACGTCCGAAGCTCGTCGAGCACACCCACGCCAGCTATCCCGTCGGCCACCTATCGACGATGTACTGGCTCGGCCTGCAGCCCGGCGACGTCCACCTGAACATCTCGTCGCCGGGTTGGGCAAAGCACGCCTGGAGCTGCTTCTTCGCGCCCTGGAACGCGGGTGCCACGGTGCTGATCTTCAATCATCCGCGGTTCGATCCGCTCAAGCTGCTGGAGACGTTCGTCCGCTGTGGCGTGACCACGTTTTGCGCACCGCCGACCGTCTGGCGCATGCTGATCCAGACCGATCTTGCCGAGCACCGCACGAAGCTGCGCGAGCTCGTGGCGGCTGGTGAGCCACTCAATCCGGAGGTCATCGAGCAAGTCCGCCGCGCCTGGAACCTGACCATCCGCGACGGTTTCGGGCAGACCGAAACGACGGCATTGGTTGGCAACGCGCCGGGTCAGCCGATCAAACCGGGCTCCATGGGTCGGCCATTGCCCGGGTACAACGTGGTGCTGCTCGACGCGCAGGGACAGGAGGCCGAGGAAGGCGAAATCGCGCTCGACCTGTCGACCCGCCCGCTGGGCCTGATGACGGCGTACCGCGATGATCCGGAGCGGACCGCCGAAGTGATGCGCGCTGGCTACTATCACACCGGCGACACGGCAGTACGCGATGCCGAGGGCTACATCACCTACGTTGGTCGAACTGACGATGTCTTCAAAGCGTCGGACTATCGGATCAGTCCATTCGAGCTGGAGAGTGTACTGATCGAGCACGCCGATGTCGCCGAGGCGGCGGTGGTGCCGAGTCCGGATCCGCTCCGATTGGCGGTACCCAAGGCATTTGTGGTGCTGCGCGTCGGCGTGGAGCCGTCGGCGGAGGTTGCGCGGTCTATTCTGGCGCACTGTCGGCAGCGACTGGCGCCGTTCAAACGCGTGCGGCGCATTGAATTTACGGAGCTGCCCAAGACCATATCGGGCAAGATCCGCAGGGTTGAGCTCCGGGCTCGCGAGCAGCAGCGCGGTGAAGGGAGAGGGCCGAACGAGTGGTGGGAGGACGATTTCCCTAGCTGACGCGAGTCAGACCGTGCTCGACCGCCCAGAGCGCCAGCTGGGCGCGCGAGCGCAAGTCCAGTTTGCTCAACAGATGCGTGACATGCGCCTCCACGGTGCGCACCGACAGCACCAGCGCATCGGCAATCTCGCGATTGCTCAAACCCTGTGCGACCAGCACGGCCACGTCTCGTTCGCGGCGGGTCAGCGGCCCGGCCGCTTCGGCGGCGGCGCCGCCCTCGAGCGCTTCGGCGATGGCCCGCTCCAGCCGCGTCGCGCGGCCCTGACTCCAGATGAACCCGAAGCCCGCCTCGCCGAGGCGCTCACGCGCCGTTGCCACTGCGTGTGAGTGCGCCGACCGGTTGGCCGGCGGCATGGGTGCGCCGATCGTTTCGCGCAGTACCTCCGCGGCACCGAACAGTCGGACTGCTGCTTGACTCCGGTTCTGGGCACTGGCCACCCAGCCCAGCTCTTCGAGTCGCTCGGCGATGATGCGCTTGTCGCCCACGTCCACGCCCAAGCGCAGGCTCTGCCGATAGCGCGCCTCGGCTGTCGCGAAGTCGCCCTGATAGAAGGCGGCATTGCCCAGGTTGCCGGTCGACCAGGCCATGGTCCAGGACATGCCTTGCGCTTCGGCGACCGCCAGGCTCTCCTCGAGCAACGGCACGGCTGCCACGTAGTCCGCCTGAAGCGCCGCGATCAAGCCCAGGTTGTTCAGCAGGATCGGCGTCAACGAAGGATCGTGCACCTGGCGGGCGAGCAGCAGTGCCTCCTGGCAGTGTACGCGCGCCGCCGCGTAGTCGGCCAGATCGATCTCGACGATGCCCAGGTTGTTCAACGCGGCGCACACGAGTCGTGTGTCCTGGAGCTGGCGGGCCAACGCCAGGGCTTCGCGCGTCTGCATGCGCGCGGCGACGAGGTCACCTTCGGCGTACGCGATGAGGCCGAAGCCTCGGAGCGCTCGGGCGCGCGCGGGCAGGGGTATGTCACCGTCGAGGGCGATGATCTGCTCGAACCAACGACGACCCTCGCGCACGTAACCACGCAGGTACCACAAGCGGTACAGCGCCGCGGCCAGGCGCATGCCCGTCGCGGCTTGTGTGCGATCGATAGTCCATTGCAGGGCGGTGCGGAAGTTGCCGTGGTCGCGCTCAAGCTGGTCGAGGCGCGCGCCCTGTTCGGCGCCGATCAGGTGCGGCTCCGCCTCTTCCGCGACGGCCATGTAGTACTCGGCATGGCGTTGGTGGACCGTGTCTTGTTCCGCCACGGTCGCGTCCTCGAGGTGCTCCGCTCCGTACTGGCGCAGTGTCTCGAGCAGTCCATAACGCGACACCGTGGTTTCAATGACGTCGACTGCGACGAGCGACTTGTCGACCAGCGCGGTGAGCAGATCCAGAATGTCGTTTCGTGCAATAGTGCCGCCGCTGCACACGGACTCCACGGCTTCGATCGTGAATCCACCGGTGAAGACCGAAAGGCGCCGGAACAGCGTGCGCTCCGGCTCTGAGAGCAGCCCGTGGCTCCAATCGAGCGTCGCGCGCAGCGTTTGCTGGCGGGTCGGCGCCATTCTGTTGCCGCCCACGAGCAGCCGGAAACAGTCATCGAGGCGAGCCTCGATCTGCTCCGGTGTAAGGACCATGACGCGCGATGCGGCCAGCTCGATTGCCAGCGGAATCCCGTCCAGGCGCTGGCAGATCTGCGCCACCGCCTGGGCATTGCGATCGCCGATGGTGAAGTTCGGATCCACTGACCTGGCGCGGTCCACGAAGAGCTGGACTGCGCCAAAGGCCGCAATCTCGTCCGTGCCGGCGATGGCCTTTGGATCAGGACTCGCTAGTGAGGGCACGCGCCACGCCGTTTCGCCGTCGACCGCCAGGCGTTGACGGCTCGTTGCCAGGATTCTCAGCTTCGGGCATGTGCGTAAAAGTTGGTCGGCCAGCTCGGCGCAGGCGTGGATGACGTGCTCGCAGTTGTCGAGTACCAGGAGCAGTTGTTTGGCTTGCAGATAGCTTTGTAGCGTGTGGGTTGTCGACTGGCCCGGCGTTTCGCCGACGCCCAGAGCTGATGCCACCGTGTGCGGCACCAGAGCGCCGTCGTTCAGCGTCGACAGCGCGGCCAGCCAGACGCCGTCTGGGTACTCGTTCACCGCACGGGTTGCGCTTTGGAGCGCCAGCCGCGTCTTGCCCACTCCACCGGCGCCGGTCAAAGTAAGCAGGCGACTCGCCTGAAGCAGGCGCGCTACCTCCGCGAGCTCATGGTCACGGCCAACGAAGGTGGTCAGCTGAAGCGGCAGATCCGTGGTGCTCAGAAGGGCGCAAGGGTATGCCACCACGCCCCTCGGGTGCACGTCTTTTTGGGCGACCGCCACCATCACTGCACCCGCCACGCCAGGAGTCGTTCTTCTCTCGAGCAGTAAGTTGGCCGGGCCTCACTGCACGCGGGTCAAGCGCCGTCGGGCCGTTGAAAAACCACAGGCGAGAAGCTACGTGGCGCTGGCAAGCAAAGCTCGGCTCGGCTTGCTCGCGGTCGTGTTGCCGGATGCCCCGAACACGCTCAGGTCCAGTCGTAGGGGCGCTTGAACACGCCGACGAAAGCTCGATACGGTGTTTGGCGAAGACCTGGCTATGGCGGACGCGATCGTCGTCAATCGGCATCTCGAGAATGTCGCCGGCCTTCGGCGTTTGCGGGCGGCGTTGCGGGGTCAAGGGAACGGATCCCGGCTCGCCCCGACTTGCCTTCTTTGTTCGACGTCAGTAACTCTGATCGATCCCGATCTGTTTTCCGCACATCAAGCACTCAAAGAGAAAGACTACGGCGCTTCCTGTACCCAGGCCCTGCCACAACCCGTCTAAGTCTCGGACGCCCTCAGGCTGTAGCAGTACGTGCAAGAGCAGCGCCCTCCCAGATTGACCTGCGGACTGTTGTGCAAACTCGCGTTGCGTCCATTCGCCCACATAGCGGCAGAAGTCCCCGTGGTGAACGCGCCAGTAGTTGTGCTGAATCCATAGAACGGGAGGAGTCCGCGTCCTCGCGGTTCGCTGCTCTTCGGACCAGCCGAGATGCACCCGCTACAAGCTCCTCGAGCCCCACACTGCTATTACCATAGGGATCGTCAAGAAAATATGGCTTCGAGTCGACCGGTATTGTCGAACCTGGCGAGCTCCCTGAAGCGGGGGAAATAGCGCAAGCGATACTCACCTGGCTGGGAGTTCATCGGCCAGTTCCGCTCGACCGACCGCGGTCCCATTCTCCCTGCCAGTACGTCCGCACGTCGATACGCCATTGTGGAAGATGATCATTGGCCACCCAGGCGCTCGACGACTTCAGCGAATTCGTCCATCTGGTCAGATGGGATGGTGACGTACGAGATTCCCAATGTCTCACGCAGCTGCCCACGGTACTCGACGATCTGTTGCACGCTGCCGGCCAGCACGTAAGCCGAGCCATACAAGTCGTCGGAGCTTACGCCGATCCGCGCGGCAGCCTCACTCACAACCTCGCGCCGCGGCCGCCCCACGCCCCAGACGTCCGGGTTGAGGTGCAGCTCGGGGGTGCGCAGACCAGCCGCCTCGTGCACCACTTCGGCCTGCCGGCGCAGCGCGTCGATTGTCCACGAGTGTGGATCTGGTGCACCCGAGTCAAAACCCACAATATCGGCCTCTCGTGCTGCGAAGCGCAGTAGACGCGGGCGACAACCGCCGATCATGAGCGGCGGGTGTGGCCGCTGGACGGGCTTGGGCCGACCGTCGAGGTCGTGCACGTCGTAGAAGCGGCCAGAGAACGACGCAGGTGTGTCCGAGAACAGCGCCTTCATTAGATGCACCGCTTCCTCCAGCCGAGCGGCACGGGTTGGCCCGTCCCCAAACGGCTGTCGGTAGTCCTCGATGAGCCAGCCGGCACCCAGCCCGAGCTCCAGACGCCCGCCACTCAGCAGATCGAGGCTGGCCATTTCCTTGGCGAGGATGGTGGGTTGTCGGAAGTCGTTGTCGAGCACGAGCGTCGCCAGGCGGATGCGGGAGGTGTGGTCGGCGGCATACTGGAGCAACGACATCGGCGCGTAGTGCGTGGCAAAGTGGTCGGAAACGGCGAACGTGGCGTATCCAAGCTGCTCCGCCCGCCTGGCGAGTGCGGCCCACTCTGCCGATGTGCGTGACCACCGCTAACGCGACACGCGAATCGGAACGGTCTCGAACCTGACGTCTGCCCGAGGGTCTCCACGCCGCGTCATTCAAGCAGGCGTTTGCGAATCTGCCGCGCCAGGTCCGCAATTTCATCTTGTGGGATCGGCAGAATCCCACGACTCGTGCTTAGCGCGGCCAGTTGCTGCTCCTGGTAGGCCACGCCTGGCGGCAGGGGAGCTACATGCCAGTGCACGTGGCGGTTGCCCTGCTGACTGCCGAGGCTGAGCAGGTACAGCCGTTCGGTCGGGACTACCTGCTGAACGGATTGGCCTACACGGTATACCCAGCGCTGAAGGTGCATGAACTCGTGTTCGCTGAAGTCACTGATCACGCGTTCGACGTGGCGGCGCGGACACACCAGGGTGTACCCGCGGAGGGTCGGGTAGCGATTGAGAAAGACCAGGACGTCGGCATCCTCATAGATCATCTCGGCTGGATCGCGATATTCGGGTAGCCCATCGGCAACCGCACACACGAAGCACGGACCCTGACGTGACCGCCGCTCATAGGCAGCAGAATCGAAGGGAAGACGCTGGTTCATGTGGTGACAACGAACCACAGCAGGCACTGCAAGCCAGCGATACAGCCGTCATGCCCGTTCGCAGTCTGTTTTGGCCTGCGCAGCTTTCGCCGGCCGATCAATCCAAACCACGCGCGTGATTACGACGCCATTCGATGCCCGCGCCTCGGCGTAGCCGTGTGTGCGAAAGCCCCACGCTGCCAGGAGGTCCTCGAGCGGCTGGACCCGCGGCTCCGCGCCACTCGAACCGCCGTACGAGCAGACCAGCAGACGCCCACCCGGCGCAACCGCGCTGTTGAGCAGCCTGTGGACGAGGTCAGGCTCGCGTCCAGGTGGTACGTAAACGAGCTCGGTCCGAACGAAATCGAACTGGTGTGGCGGTTGCCACGTCATCGCATTGCCTGCCCAGATGCGATCGGCCCAATAGGGAAGCCGCTGCCGCGCGAGCCGCGCCAGCGCCCGAGACAGATCCAGACCGAAGGGCTCGATGCTGTATCCAGCCTCGGCCGCCCAGGCGACGATGCTTTCCATGAGCAACCCGTTGGCACACCCTATGTCGAGGAACGTGCCATCCCGATGTATCGCAGTCGCAATGGGACGCCGCGCCAACTCCCAGGCAGCCAGGCCACCACCTTTGCCCGATTGCGCAGCGGGATCGCTCGCGGCCAGATATGCCGTCTCCAGCAGTCTGCGGATTGTCTGGTACCAGGCGCGCTCGCCGCGTCGGGTTCCGTCCAACAGTCGATCGAACTCGTGCAGACGGGGGTCTCGCCCCAGCACCATGGTCAAGCCCCGGACGTAACCAGTATTGCGGTTCAGTATCTGCTTATGCGACGTGCCGCGAGCTAAAACACGGTTGGGCGGGACCACCTCGCCTTGGGCTGCGCCACCACGGCCCGAATCTCGTCCGCCCGCTCCCGCGCACTTCGCGACTCGCTCGGCCGCGACTGGCTGAGCTCGGCCCGCCCACGGCCGGCCTGATCCATCACCGGCCGAGCCACAGATATGGGCGTGCCGGTCTCGAGTGCAAGGGCGATGGCATCGCTCGGCCGCGCATCGAATGTCCGCGTCCCCGCCGGACTTTCGACCACCACCTGGGCATAGAACGTCTCGTCTACCAGGCGCTCGATGCGGACTGCCTGCAGCCGCCCAGCCGCTGCTTCGAGCAGGCGAGCGGCAAAGGGGAACGTCAATGGCCGCGGCGCCTCGGCGTGCACCAGCGCGATGGCGATGGCGTCGCCCTCGAACAGTCCCATCCAGATGGGGAGCACGCGCTCGCCTTTGCTCTCGGCCAGAAGCAGCACACGTCGCTCGCTGGGTGGCTCGTCCGTTGCCACTGCTCGCACGTCCTCGACCTGCACGTCTATGAACTCGCTCGCTGTTTCCGTCGTCATATGATCCTCACTCCACAGCTCCCACAGGCTCTGGCGAAGCCGGCTGCGCGCCTTGTGCAGGCGGGCCTTGACGGCACCTACTTCAATTCCAAGTTGCGCCGCGATCTCCGCCTGGCTCAGACCGGCCAGGTAGAACAGACCTACCGCCGCGCGCTGGCTTGGTGGCAGCGCGGCCACCGCTCGGCGCACGCGCGCGCCCAACTCCGCCTGCTCGACCGCCGCCGGAGGTGTTGCGGTCCAGTCCGCCGGTTCGGGAAGCAGCCGTCCGCCGAGCAGCGCCTCGAGCGACCACGCCTGGCGCGCCTCGTAACGCAGCCAACCGTGACACACGCGCAAGGCGATGCCGGCCAGCCACGCACCGAAGCTGTCGGCCCGCGCAAGGCTCCGCAGATTGAGCCACGCCAAGAGCACGGCTTCCTGAACGCCGTCCTCCGCCTGGCACTCGTCGCGCAGAAGCTGGCGGCACAGTCGGAACGCGATTGGTCGGTGCCGAGCTATGAGCGCAGCAAAGGCCGCCTGATCACCGCCACGGGCAAGTTGGACCAGTCTGGCAGTCGAGCCGTCGGCGCTTGCAGACACTGTTCCGCAGCATAGTGGGGTACGGTTGGCCCCAGGGTTACCTGACCGCTGAGGACTGGCAGGATTAGTTGGGCAGGTCAGGGAGCGGCAAACTGGGGCTGAAGCCAGGCATGGTCGCCACTGGGTGCGCTGACCCGCGCACGCACGTATGCCTGATCAGCACCCAATCGATAGCGCGCCTCGATGCCCTCTTCAGCGTGCAGAACCTGACCACCCTGGCCGACAAACTCGATAGTGTAGCGCTCGCCTGGCTGACCATCGACGCACAGCGAGATAGCAGCTCCCCGCACATCACACTCAGCCAGCGTGACGCCTGTCGATGCATAGAAGTGTCCAGCCTCGAGCGCCTCGAACAGCGCCGACTGCGTGAGGGCACTCGCGCCGACACACACCCAGCCGCGGCCAGGGTTGGCGAACAGCGGACTGTAGGTCTGATAGTGATGGGCATCGTCCGTGGCCACGCCGTAGACCTGACGACCCAGCCCGAGGAGGTAATCCCAGAGCGCTTCGGTGCTCTCGTGGTCCGCATCGCCAGGGTTGTGCACGAGTGGATGGCCGTTGAACACCTCAAAGAAGCGCACATCTGCGATCCCCGCCAGGGTGTCCCGATCCAGGGCCCACTGGTAATTCGGGTGATTGACATGGGCCAGCGCGCCTTGCGCCGCGGCCGCAGCGAGTGCCTGCTCCAACAGCCAGCCGCGGTGCTCAGCGGGCGCAAGGTCCGCGGGCAGCTGTGGCGGCGGGATCTCCCGGCTGAGGCCTAGCGCGTTGACGTGGACGTCCAGCGCCATCGTGATCTCCTCGCCCCGTAACAACAGCAGACCGGAAAGCTTTTCCGGCAGATCGAGCCGCTCCGTTAAGACGTTGTGGTCGGTGAGCGATAGGAAGTCGTAGCCGTGCTCGGCGTACCAGGCGACCACCTGCTCGGGCGGGGCGTCGCCGTCGCTGTTGGTCGTGTGGGTATGCGTGTTGCCCTTGAACCAGCGATCCACCGGCGGGACCGTCACGGCAACCGTTCCGTCACGCTCACGATCTCAATCGCCCAAGACAAACGACACCTTTTGCGCCGAGTTTAGCGTGCGACAGCGCTGCCTATTGTCGCGCCTCGCACCGCACGCCTAGCGGGGTGGGGCGACATGGCGGTGAAAGTGACGGTTACCTTGCTGACCTCCAAGGCCGAGCGCCTACAGGCGTTCGATGGGGACCACGCGCTCGGCGGGAGCCGATGGAAGTATGTGCGGTTCTTCACCGATCAGCGCGTCCCGGTGCTCGCGCATGGCCTGGCCGGTTGTTTCAAGCTGCTTGGCGGCGCCCCCGCCAACGTCCTGTTCGACAACCTGAAGACCGTCACCGGCGGGTTTGTGGCTGGAGCCGCGGTGCTCAATCCGCAACTGCTGCGGTTGGCCAGCCATTATCGCTTCAATCCTGCAACGGCAGCTCCGAACGATGCCGAGACGAAGGGCAAGGTCGAAGCACTGGTCAAGTTCGTCAAGGCCAACCTGCCGCCGGACGGGTTCACCTCGCTCGCAGAGGCCAATCGCTGGGCAGAGCAGTGGTGCGCCGAAGTCAATTGGCCAGGTACACGCGGAGACGCAGGCAGTGCCAGTTGAGCGCCTCCTGCACGAACGGCCGCTGCTGCGCGGTGTACCCGACCGCGCTGCTCAGGCCACCGGCGAGGTACGCAAGGTTGACCGACTCGGCACGATTCGCTTCGGGTCGGAACGCTACTCGGTCCCGTTCGAGCTCGTCGGCCTCGAGGTTGAGCTGCGTAGACGGCGTCGCGGTCATGGCAAGCCAACGCGAATTCGTCGTCGAAGCCCGCTAGACCCAGCTCGAGCGCTTCCGCGGCCCGGTGAAGGTCTGCCGAGCAGTCCGCGGCGCGGTGCGCCGCAATGACCTCCGGGCGCTCGGCCGCCGAAGGCAGCTGCTCAACCAGTCGATGGTTGAGCCAGCCCGACAGCGTCAGCAGTGACGGTACGATCTTGGCCTATCAGCTCGGTCGCCTGAAGGATGCTGGCCAATTGCGGCCGTCCCCGTGGACGAGCGAAGACGACCAGATTGGCATAGTGGCGTTCGAAGACCAGCCACGCTGGGTCATTCCACCGACCCCAGCGACCGACCTGGGGAAACCGCTGGGTGGCGTGATGGCGTTTGACGTTGCGTCCCTGTAGACAGCCGAGATCGCGGCTTCCTTGGCCAGATCCATCTTGCTCGCCCCACCATTCACTTCACCCGAAGTAAGCGTTCGGCCGACGGAGGCCGCGTTCGCGCGAATCCAGTCAGCTTCGTCCTCGTCGTGGAACAGCGTGCCGCGCCAGTCAAATAGCGCCGCCCGAAACGCACTTGACATCACACTTGCCAGAGATTCGTGGCCAGATCGTGCAATGTCGATATCTCCTCCAACGCTGGCGGCGCATGGCCCAGTGGATTGAACTCGTGCACCAATGTCATCGTCATTGCGCGGTGCGCAAAGTCTGCCGCAACCGGCCAGCCGTACGCGTCCAGGAACGTCCGCAAGAGCGGCTTGCTGCCGCCAAACGTGCCGAAGAACAGCGACGGCAAGTCGTAATAGGGATCGCCACAGAGAGCATCGCCCCAATCGATGATCCCGGCCAGGTGACCGTGGCGGACGAAGACGTGGTCGCCGTGGAGGTCGGCATGGACAAGGCGGCGTTCGTCGGAGGGTGGCGCAAGATACTCGTCGATCTGCTCGACGAGCCGTTCGGGCAGCATTCGCATGCGTCGGTGGCGGGCGGCGCAGGTGGCGCGTAATGCACCAACGACGTCGCGATGCCAGATCGACTCGTCGGGACAATCCAGCGCATGAACCTGGCGCAGCGCGGCACCGAGCTCGCCGGCGACGGCGGGCTGCCAGTCTCCCGACCGGTCGCTCAATTCCCGCCACGCAGTCCCATTGAGCCGTGATGTCACAATGTAGGGCCAGCGCCGGCCGGTTTCGAACAGGTGCCCGTCGGCGACGTGCCGCGGCACCGCGACGCCAAGTCTGGAGAGGACGCGGCTATGCAGGCACTGCTCGATCTCAAAACATTCGGCGCCGTCGAACCGCTGGCCAAAGAACTTGACGACGTACACGCCAACCAGGAACGTCGGGAACGTGCCACCCGCACCCAGCGTGGCTTGCCCCAGCGGAAGGTTGTGCCGGCGCAGCACCTCGTCGATATAGGGCTGCCAGAACGCCGCATCCTGGAATTTCCGGGCATAGCTGGAGCGGCTCGCCAGGCTGGGCTGCTCGAGAGCTGACATGATCGCCGGACAAGTCGTCTGTACGCGGTGTTCTAACCCATGTCCCCGCTGACAACCACCGGGCTGGCGCTGGCCGCGTCGCCCGCCGCACGCACATCCTCGCTTCGTCACCGGCGATTTCTGGTGTTGTTGTTATCGGCGCAGTACGAGGCTGATGTCGCCTATGTCGCGGACGCGCGGCACGGGTGAGTTGACTAGCCAGAGGCATGACAGCAGCGAGCCAACCGCGCCAACAAGCAACGTTGGGGCCAATCCAATGGAATCCCCGAGTATGCCTCCGATCAGGGCACCCGCCGTGACGGTGCTCCAGTTCAACGAGCGCATCGACGCGTTCATGCGTCCTTGCAGGTGCTGTGGGGTAATGGCCTGGCGCAGACTCAGTTCACCGATGCTGCCGAGCGTGATCATGAGGCCGGCCATGAATGAGCCGATCAGCAGCAGCGGAACCGCGACGGCGGGCTGCCAGGCGGCCAAGGGGATGAGCATAATCGCTGCGCCAGCCAGGATCTGGCTGCCAAGAATCTGACGGCCAAGACCCAGCCGACGCATCGAAGTCTCGGCGACAACTGCACCCAGCAGGGCGCCCGGTCCCCCAGCGGCGAAGATCAGGCCAAGGAGCGCCGGCTCGAGCCCCAGATCGCGCGTGAGAAACAAGATGTAGACGGTACTCCAGACACTATTGGCGCAGATGAACGACATCGATGTGGCCTGGATTGGACGCAGGTAGGCGTTGCCAAAAACCCAGCGTAGCCCTTCGCCGATCTCGCGCCCCACGCTGCGAGGCTCGCGCCCGCGGATCGGTCGCGGCTCCGGGGTCCGAATTTGTCCAACCAGGATGGCGTCGACCAGGAACAAGAGCGAGTCGACCGCGAGCGCAATGGGCGCACTGAGGATCTGCACGAGCCAACCGCCGACGCCCGGTCCAACGATAGCTGCCAGCGAACGACTCAATTCGAGTTTGCTGTTGCCCTCGACGAGGTCGTCACGGTCCACGAGCGAAGGCAGCACGGACTGATACGCAGCGTCAGAAAAGATCATGAGCCCGCCGAGCGCGAAGGAGACGACGTACAGCAGTTCGATGTGCAGTACGCCAAGCACTGTCGCGATCGGGATCGTCGCCAGGAGCACCGCACGCCCGACGTGCGTCGCGATCAGAACCGGCCGGCGCCGTACGCGGTCAAGCCACACACCCGCGACGAGGCCAACCAGCAGGTATGGCAGCCAGCGCGCTGCGCCCAGGACGCCCATCTCGCTGGCGGAGGCACCGAGCAGCACCACAGCTGTGAGCGGTAACGCCAGACCTGAGACCTGCATGCCAAACAGTGATCCGGTCAGCCCCAGCCACAGCTTCAGAAAGTCGGGCTGACGGAGTACGCCAAGGAATCCTCGGCGGGGGACGCTTGCCGCGTGTTCCAACTCAGGGCAGGTGTCGAGGGCGCCCGACTGTGAAAGCAGGGCGTGACCAGCAGTAGTCCCAAGCGACTGCAAGCTCGAGCGGCGTCGCTGTCACGCCCATAGCGTCATCTTCGACTTTAGCCGACGCCGATCGACCACAGCTGACAGGGACGACCTCACACCACAGTCGCCTCCGACAAGACCCGCAGCATTACCGCCGCGGCCACCAACAACAGCCGCGGCGCCACACGCATTGACTAGTCAGGCTTGCGGACCTCGATCAGGTACGAGCCACCTTTGAACGTCAACCCGCCCGACGACTGGAGACTGGCCTGCATGCGCAACAAGGTGGACGCGTGGCTGTCGACCGAAAAGCCGGGCACAATCCAAGGCACGGCCTTGAGGTTGTACACCAGTGCACCGATGTCGTTGACCCGCCGCTTTGCCGGCCCACTCCGGTCGGTCGATGATGAGCAGGCCGGCGTCGGGCTGGGGCGGTTTCGGCAAGCGGATTCCTTCGCTGCGCTCGAGGACAGGCTCTTCGCTGCGCTCAGGATGACAACCGGCAGAGACCTGGTCAACGCGTCACTCCTGGGCCGCGTGCCGCCACCGACGTGGTTACAATTGTGGTCGCCCAGACCGGTGCTGCTCTGTCTGGTCGCTGCCGTCGCGCTCCTTGGCATGCACTACATCGGCCGCTTGCGTTGACACCTGGAACCTCGCGTGGCATTCGGCTTGGCTCCATCCTTCGTCATAGTGCTACCCGCCAAAATGCCCACCCGATCTAATTCTGTGCGAATCGACCCGGCTAGCGAATCAGCCGATAGACGCCCGTGCTAGGCTCTCGGGGCTATGCCTTGGACCGTGGAGCAGGTGTTGGGGCTCGCGTCGGATGGCTCGGTAGCGCGGGCGGGGCGGGAGCTGGCGTCGCCCCGGAAGTGGCGCACCGCGGGCTACACAGACCAGGCGGTGTGGGGCGAGTGTCAGGGCAGCGCGGCTGAGCCGTACCGCACCGTGATCGACCTGGCCGGGCCGGCGTACCGCTGCAGCTGCCCGTCGCGCAAGATTCCGTGCAAGCATGCGCTGGGCCTGTTTCTGCTGCGCATTTCCGAGCCAGAAACATCAAAGCGCGGTGAGCCGCCAGCATGGGCCGCCGAATGGCTGACGAACCGGACTCGCGCAGAACAGTCAGCAGCCAAACCGGCCGACCCGGAGAAGGCGGCCGCGGAGCAGCAGAAGCGCGCGCGCCGCCGCGAGCAGCGCATCGATCGCGGCGTCGACGACCTGGAGCTGTGGCTGCACGATCTCCTACGTGCTGGCCTGGCCGAAACCGCCCAGCGCTCGAACGGCACGTTTGACCAGATGGCCAAAAGGTTAGTCGACGCCCAGGCATCGGGCCTGGCCCGATTCGTCCGCGAGCTGGCAATCCTGCCCCACCTCAGCGCCCAATGGCCGGAGCGCATGCTGGTTGCCATCGGCCGGATCGGCCTGCTCATTGAGGCGTGGCGTCGTCTCGACGTCATCGATGCCGACCTCAAGGCCGAAGTCCGCTCCCTTATAGGCATTCCGGAGTCACGCGAGGACGTGCTCGCCACACCGCCAGTAAACGACAGCTGGGACGTGATTGGCCGCCGCGTCATCGACGGTGAGCGACTGCGCGTTCAACGCACCTGGCTGTGGGGTCGCCAAACGCGGCGCTGGGCGTTGCTGCTGGAGTTTTCGGCCGGGCTGCAGGCACTGGATAGCACGTTCGTGCCAGGTAGGTCAGCAACGGCCACACTGCACTTTTATTCAGGTGCCCTCCGGCTGCGTGCGCTTGCAGCCGACCAGCCCGCGCTCGAAGGTATTGTTGACCGCTTGCCAGCGCAGCCACTCGACCAGGTCTTGCGCGGGTACGCGGAGCAGCTCGGTCGCAACCCGTGGCTCGAGCGCGCGCCTGCTGCGCTCCAGGCGGTCCGCGTGCAGCGCGCTCGCAGTGCCGATCGCTGGTGGGCGGTCGCCCACGACGGCGCGCACCTACCGCTCGGCGGGGACAGTATCTGGCAGCTCGCGGCGCTGTCCGGCGGCCACCCGATCGACCTGTTCGGCGAATGGGACGGCTACACTTTGTGGCCGCTCAGCGTCGTGGTCGAGGGTCGGTGTGTGCCACTCCGCGCGGCGCTCCAACTGGCGGCATGACGTTCGGCGGACTGCTTGACGCCGCGCTCGCTGGGACGCTGCGCCAGACACCGCCGAGCGTGCTCGACGACGAAGCGGAGCTGTCGGCCGAGGCGCGTCTGGTGCGCGGCGCGAGCTTCGAAGGACTTCGTCGGCTGGCTGGTCGGAGAGTCAGGAATGATACGGGCGACCTGGTGCAAACACCGCCATGCCCGCCTGAAACGAAGCCCGAGCTGCCCGAGGCCGCGGGCGTGCGCCTGCTCGAGATCCTGATCGATCGTCCCGACGTGCTGGCCGAGTGGCTCAAGCTCGCCGTCGCGCGGGGCGGCCGTGTACCACACGCGTATTTGCCAGATCTGCTGGATCACGCGGCCGACTGTGACGGAAAGATCCAGGATCTGGTGGTCGAGGTGGGCGGCGAGCGGCTGGCGTGGCTCGCCGGGCTGGATGCGGAGTCGGAGTGGCGGTTCGCGGCGCACCTGGATGCCCGCGAAGCACTGACGTTTGGCAATCGGGAGCTGCGCACGCGGGCGCTCCGAAGGCTGCGCAAGCAGGATCCGGCGCAAGCCAGGGCGTTGCTGATTGAAGCGCTGGCCAACGAAACAGGCGAAGCGCGCGGCCAATTGCTCGCGACCCTGGAGATCGGACTAGCGGCGGACGACGAGCCACTGCTCGAGGAGGCGCTGGGCGATAGCCGCAGAGAGGCCCGCCAGGTCGCGTTGCGCTTGATTCGGGCACTGCCAGCGTCACGCTTCGGGCAGCGCTGGGCAGCACGGGCTCGCGGCGTCATTGACATCAAGAAGAGCCGGCTCGGTACGAAGCTGCAGATCCATCCACCTGCGCCGGCTGAGCCGACGTGGATCGCCGACGGACTCGATCCGCGGCCGCCCAAAGATGTCGGCGAGAAGGCCTGGCTGTTGCAGCAAGTGCTCGCTCTGGCGCCGCCCAGTAGCTGGCCAATCAGCATCATCGACGCCGTCCAGTCGAGCGACTGGGCGCAGCCGGCGCTCGCTGGGCTGGGTCAGGCGGCGGCCGCCTACCGCGATGCTGATTGGACCGAAGCGCTGCTGCTGACCTGGGCGCGCGCCACGCTGAAGCGGGAAATCGCGCCGCTCAATGCATCTGCTCTGTTTCAGAGTCTGGCGGCCGCAAGGGCGGAAATCGTGCTCCGACGGCTGCTGGACACTGCGCCGGCGGCGGCTCCGCCGCTGGCGACGGACTGGCAGCAGCTGTGGAGTCCGGAGTTCAGCCGCTACTTCATCGGTCGCCTGCCTGCGCTGTTGCAGGCGTGGGAGTACGCCGCGACCGGAGTGCTGCGGCCGGCCTCGTTGTGTCTGGATCCGTGTGTCCTACCCGAGGCGGAGCAAGTCCTGGCCGGACTGCCGGAGGGTGTCTGGACACGCATGTCGATGGACCGCCTGGTGCGGATGCTCGAGTTTCGGCGCGCGCTCAGGAGCGAGCTGGCGTGATCGACGCAGTCTTGCGGCGGCACGCCGAGGAGGAGTTCGCCGAAGAGCTCGAGCAGCTCGCGGCGATCGACGATCGGCCGCGGCCACCTTCGTGGCGATTGTCGCCCTGGGCGGTCACCGAGTACTTGTTGGGCGGGCAGCTGGCCAACGGATTCGCAATCACGCCGAAGTACATCGGCGATCGACGGCTGATCGAAGTTGCCGTCGCCACGCTCGCCACGGACCGCGCGTTGTTGCTGCTCGGTCTGCCCGGCGTGGCCAAGTCATGGGTCGCCGAGCATCTCGCGGCAGCGGTTTCGGGCGACTCGACGCTGCTGGTGCAGGGCACGGCCGGTACTCCGGAGGAGGCGATCCGCTACGGCTGGAATTACGCGCTGCTGCTGGCCGAGGGCCCAACCATGCGTGCGCTGGTCGCATCACCGGTCATGCACGCGATGCAAACGGGGCGCGTGGCGCGCATCGAAGAGATGACGCGCATGCCATCGGACATCCAGGATGCGTTGATCACCGTGCTCTCGGAGAAGACGCTGCCTATTCCTGAGCTCAACAGTGAAATCCAGGCGCGCAAGGGTTTCAATGTGATCGCGACGGCGAACAACCGCGATCGTGGGGTCAACGAGCTGTCGTCGGCGCTGAAGCGTCGCTTCAACACGGTCGTGATGCCGGTGCCGGCGACGCTGGACGAAGAGACGCGCATCGTGGCGATCCGTGTCGAGGCATTGGGCAGAGCGCTCGAGCTGCCGGCCGAACCGCCTGCGCTCGAAGAGATTCGGCGCGTGGTGACGATCTTCCGCGAGCTGCGCGGTGGCGCAACTGAAGACGGCAAGGCCAAGCTGAAGTCGCCCAGCGGTACGCTGTCTACGGCCGAGGCCATTTCTGTCGTGACTGGTGGACTGGCGCTCGCGGCGCATTTCGGAGACGGCCGCTTGCGCGCTGCCGACGTCGCGGCCGGTCTCGTCGGCGCGGTGGTCCAGGATCCCGTTCGGGATACGGTCGCGTTCCGCGAGTACCTCGAGACGGTGGTCCGCGAGCGCAACGGCTGGCGCGATCTGTACCGAGCCGCACGCGACCTGTTGTGACTGATGGCGTAACTGTGCTTGGCGTGCGCCATCACGGGCCCGGCTCGGCCCGCTCGGTGACCCGCGCGCTGGGGCGGCTCGAGCCTGACCTGGTCCTGATCGAGGGTCCTCCCGATGCGCAGTCGGTACTGGAGTTCGCCGCCGATCCGGAGATGCGTCCGCCCGTGGCGCTCGTTGTATATCCTCCGGAGCGACCGGCGCGCGGCGTGTTCTATCCGTTCGCGACGTTTTCTCCGGAGTGGAACGCGTTGCGCTGGGCGCTCGCGCGTGACGTGCCGGTGCGGTTATGTGACTTGCCGCAAGCGATCTCGTTGGCCAATCCGGAGCCCGCTGCCGACGTCGACGAGCGTGATCCCGTGCGGATGCTGGCCGAAGCGGCTGGCGAGGAAGACGTGGAGCGCTGGTGGGAGCGGCTGGTCGAGCAGCGCGCCGACGACACGGACGTGTTTCGCGCGGTCCTCGAGGCTATGGCGGCAGTGCGCGAAGGTCTGCCCGAACCACCGCGCCACGAAGCGCAGCGCGAAGCCAGCATGCGCCAGGCAATTCGCGACGGACGTCGCGCCGGTCATCGTCAGATCGCGGTGGTGTGCGGCGCGTGGCATGCTCCGGCGCTCGATGCGCTGCCCTCGCGCGCGTCAGACGAAGCGCTGCTGCGCGGTCTGAAGCGCGTCAAAGTCGAAGCGACGTGGGTGCCGTGGACCGCGTCACGTCTGGCGTACAACAGTGGCTACGGCGCTGGGGTCGAATCGCCGGCCTGGTATCGTCATCTGTGGGACACCAACGGCGACCTGACCACGTGGTTAGCGGCGGCGGCGCGACTGCTGCGCGACGAGGACCTCGACGCCTCGCCCGCTCAGGTCGTTGACGCCGTTCGGCTGGCCGAGGCGCTGGCGGCGTTGCGCGGCCGACCGCAACCCAGCCTGGCTGAGGCAGCGGAAGCGACGCTGTCAGTGTTGTGCAATGGCGCGTCGGGGCCACTCACGCTGATCTACCAGAAGCTGGTCGTCGGCGAGGAGATGGGCGAGCTACCGGCAGCCGTGCCGGCAGTGCCCCTGCAGCGTGATATCGACGCGCTCGCGCGGCGGCTGCGCCTGCGAGCGGAGGCGGAGGATCGCACGGTCGATCTGGACTTGCGCCTGGCGCATCACCTGGAGCAGAGTCAGTTTCTGCACCGGCTGCGGCTGCTGGGCATCGATTGGGGACGCTTGCAGCCCGCACAGCGCGGTCGGCTCGGCACATTCCACGAGTTGTGGACGCTGCGCTGGCGACCCGGATTTGTGTTGGCTATCGTCGAGGCGGGTGTGTACGGCAATACGCTGGTCGACGCCGCGGCAGCGCGCGCGATTGCGCGCGCCGAACAGGGCGCGGACCTCGGCGAAGTCGCTGCACTGGTCGAGCTGGCGCTGCTGGCCAATCTCGAGACGGCGATACCGCGACTGGTCGAGCTGCTCGGCGCGCGATCCGCCGAGTCGAATGACGTGGCCAAGCTGTTGCGCGTGCTGCCGCCGCTGGCATCGACGCTGCGCTATGGCGACGTACGTCATACCGACACTGGCGCGTTGGCCAGCATCGTTCGCGCGGTCGTCGAACGGATGACGGTGGGGCTGGCGCCGGCGTGCAGTGGCATTGACGATTCGGCCGCGGAGTCGATGGCCAGGGACATCGCGACGGCCAGCCAATCGCTCGGCGTCTTGACCGACGAGCAGGGCGTCGCGGTGGTCGCGGAGTGGTGGGCGGCCTTACGGCGGTTGATCGACCGGCCGGACGCGGCGGCGTTGATCGCGGGCTCCAGTACTCGCCTGTTGCTCAACGCCGAGCGTCTGGATGACGACGAGGCGGCGCTACGGTTCGAACGGGCGCTGTCACGCGGCAGCGAGCCAGCCGAGGCCGCGCGCTGGGTTGAAGGATTTCTGCAGGGCTCTGGTCTGGTGTTGGCAACGTCAGCGCGCCTGTTCGGCTTGCTTGACCGCTGGTTGGCCGGTCTGGGACCTGAGTACTTTGAGCAGCTTTTGCCACTGTTGCGTCGAACGACCTCCACTTTCTCCACGGGTGAACGCCGCCAGATTGGTGAACGGGTCCGCTCCGGCGCGGCCGCGCACCTGCTGCTGGGTGGTGTGGACGATGTCGATCCTGAGCGAGCCGCCCTGGTCGAGCCAATTGTCTTACGTATCCTCGGTTTATCAGGCCATGATTGAAGAAGAACGCCTGCGGCGATGGCGGCTTACGCTCGGCGAGCCCGCGAGCGCGGCGCTGCCAACGCTTTCGGCCGAGGATCAGAAGTTGGAACGGGTCCTGGCAGCGTTGTATGACGCGGAATCTTCGGAGCGCGATGCTGGCCTGGGTGCGTCCGCGCCCAACGTGGCGCGCTGGCTAGGCGACATTCGCACCTACTTCCCGACGTCCGTGGTGCGGGTGATGCAGCAGGATGCGCTGGAACGTCTCGGCTTGAAGCAGCTGCTTCTGGAACCGGAGTTATTGAGCCAAGTCGAGCCGGACCTGCACCTGGTCACGACACTCATGTCGCTGTCCAGCGTCATCCCGGCGCGCACACGTGACACGGCGCGGATGGTCGTCCAAAAAGTTGTCGAGGATATCGAGCGCCGCTTGGCCGAACCACTGCGGCAGGCCGTGCATGGAGCCCTGAGTCGGTCGTTGCGCAACCCACGGCCGCGCCTGCGCGAGATCGACTGGCATCGCACGGTGCGCGCCAATCTCAAACACTATCAGCCGTCGCACCGGACGATTGTTCCGGAGCGCTTGATTGGCCATGGCCGGAAGCGTCAGCGCCTGCGTGATGTGGTGATTGCCATCGACCAGAGTGGCTCGATGGCCGAGTCCGTGGTGTACGCGTCAGTGTTCGGCGCGGTCATGGCCAGCCTGCCGTCCGTGAGCACGCGCGTCGTGGTGTTCGATACCACGGTCGTCGACCTTACCGAGCAGTTGTCGGATCCAGTGGATGTGCTGTTTGGCGTTCGGCTTGGCGGCGGGACGGACATTGGCCTCGCCGTTGAGTACTGCGCGTCGCTCATCACGCGGCCGACGGACACGGTGCTGGTGCTCATCTCCGATCTGTACGAAGGGGGCGTCAAGGAGCGACTCCTGGCCCGCGTAGCCGGGCTCGTGGCAGCTGGGGTCCGCTTCGTGGCGCTGCTAGCGCTCTCCGACAGCGGCCGCCCAGCGTACGACCACACCATCGCCGCCGCCCTGGTTGAGCTGGGCGTGCCTGCCTTCGCCTGCACGCCCGACCTGTTCCCTGAGCTGATGGCGGCCGCCCTCACTGGCCGCGACCTGCAGCAGTGGGCCGCCGCCCACGAGCTCGTCTAAGCGCGGTACAAATCGCGAGACATGAGCGCAACGACAGGAATCGAGGCCTGGCCTGGTGGCGAAATCGTCGCCAACGGGATCCGGGTGCACTATCACCGAACGGGTGGCAATGGGCCGCCGCTGGTCATGCTGCATGGCGCAACGGATAACGGGTTGTGCTGGACGCCCGTGGCGCGGGCGCTGATGGCCGAGTATGACGTGGTGCTGCCCGATGCCCGCGGCCACGGCCAATCCGACGCGCCGGCCGAGGGCTACACGAGCGTCGAGCGTGCCGCGGACATGGCCGACCTTATCAAGCAATTGGGGCTGGGCCGGCCGGCGGTGATGGGCCATTCGATGGGTGCCCAGACCGCGTTGCGTTTGGCCGCCGAGTACCCGGAGCTGGTGCGCTGTGCCGTCCTGGAGGACCCGCCCCTGCGTGAGCGTGACGCCAGTCTGACGGATCTGCGCGCACGCATGCGCGCCGAGACCGCGGCAAACAAGCAGCGCTCGCAGACGGAGCTGATCGAACAAGCGCGCAACGGACATCCACTGTGGTCGGAGGACGAGCTGCCCGCCTGGGCTGAGGCCAAGCGCCAGGTGAGCGACGCCTTTCTGGAGTCATTCCGCGGCTCGACTGAGCCGCCGTGGCTGCCGCTCGTCGAGCGCGTTAGCGTGCCAACGCTGTTGGTCACGGCCGATCCGGAGCTGGGTGCCATTGTCACGCCCGAAACAGCCGCGCACGTGCGGCAGCTCAATCCAAAGATCGAGATCGTTCGACTCACCGGCGCCGGCCACAACATCCGCCGCGAGCAGTTCCAGCCATTCATGCGCGCGATTTCGGCATTCCTCAGGCAGCATGGGGGCGCGTAAGGTTGCGCTGGTGGGCGTTTGGCAGGTCCTCGCGCTCCGCGCGCGTCCGGATGGAGACCGGTAGGTACGGCCGATGAAAGTCGCGAGCGTTACGCCGTTTCTCGTGGACTCGGGCGGCAGCAAGAGCTGGCTGTTCGTCAAGATCGACACCGACGAAGGACTCTATGGCTGGGGTGAGGTCTACACCCAGGCCGATCGGGACGGCGCGATGCTGGCGCACCTGACGGAGATGGGCCGGCATCTCGTCGGGCGCAGTCCATTGGCCATCAAACACTTCAGCAACGTGATGTACCTGGACTACGCGCTGCGTCGACCGGCGATGGATTTCTGGTCGGCGTTGAGTGGACTCGAACAGGCACTGTGGGACATCGTCGGCAAGGTGTGCGGCCAGCCGGTATACAACCTTTTGGGCGGTCCGTGCCGCGAGCGGATCCGCGTGTACGCCAACGGTTGGTCTGAGGGTGCTCGAACACCAGACGAACACGCGCACTGCGCGGCCGATATCGTGGCGCGCGGTTTCACTGCGTTGAAGTTCGATCCTTTCACGAATCCGTGGCGGACGCATGTGGGGCGTGCCGAAGAGGACCTGGCGGTTGAACGCGTGCGCGCCGTGCGCGACGCCGTAGGAACCGACGTTGAGATTCTGGTCGAGGTGCACAGACGGCTTGCGCCGAACGAGGCGATCCGCGTTGCGCAGCGCTTGGAACCGTTTCGGCCGTTCTGGTACGAGGAGCCAATTGACGCCGAGGACATGGCTGGACTGGCCGAAGTCCGGCGCCGCATCTCGCTACCCGTCGTCACTGGCGAGGCGCTGTACAGCAAGAACCAGTTCGCCGACGTCTTCGTGCAGCGCGCGGCGGACATTCTCAATCCCGATGTGTGCAACTGCGGTGGCATCCTGGCCTTGAAAGAAATCGCTGCCCTGGCCGAGCCATGGCACGTGACGATTTCGCCGCACAACTACAACAGCACGACCGTCGGCCTGGCGAGCACGCTCCAGGTCTCGGCGTGCATCCCGAACTTCCTGATCACCGAGTATTTTGTGAACTTCGAAGCGATGGGCCGCGAGATCGCGCGCACGCCGTTCGAGGTCCACGACAGCTACATCACCCTGCCCACCACACCGGGCCTCGGCATTGAACTGGACGAAGCAGCGCTCACGCGCCATCCACTCCAAGCACGCCGCGCACGCCATATTCGTCAATTCAATGAGGAGTAGGCCACCGCCGTGAAGATCACCAATGTGTCGGCGTCGCATCTGCCTGGCACACGCTACTCGTGGGTGTTTCTCCATATCGACACCGACGAAGGCATTCGCGGACTCGGCCAGGTCTCGAGCGGCCCACACAGTGCGCTCGTGGCCGCCGCGGCCAGTCGTCTTGGTCCATTGCTGATTGGCGAAGATCCGAGCCGGATCGAATACCTCTGGCACAAGCTGTACGCCGGCTTCAATTCGCTCGGCTCGCACGGCTTCGTGTCGGCGTTGATCAGCGGTGTGGACATTGCGCTGTGGGACATCCGCGGCAAGGCCCTGCGCCTGCCCATCTACGAGCTGCTAGGGGGCAGATTTCACGAGCGCCTCGTGCTGTACAGCAACGGCTGGTTCACCGGCTGCTCGACCCCGGAGGAGTTCGCGCGCGCCGCGGCCAGGACGGTCGCCGACGGGCACACGGCGCTCAAGCTGGACCCGTTCCGTGGCGGACATACGTACCTGTCCCGCTACGCGGCGTCGTACCCGCCGGAGGACGATGCGGAGGCAGTCCAGATCGTGGAGCAGATTCGCGACGCGGTCGGGCCGAATGTCGAGATCTTCATCGACGCGCATGGTCGATTCGACGTGCCGACCGCGGTCCGGCTGGCGAACCGACTGGCACCGTATCGCATCGGCTGGTTCGAAGAGCCAGTGCCGCCCGAGAACTGGGACGCGCTGCGTCAGTTCCGCGATCGATCGGATGTGCCGGTGTGCGTCGGCGAGCGCCTGTACACACGCTGGCAGTTCCGGCCGGTCCTGGAGCAGAAGCTGGCCGAATACATCATGCCCGACATCATTCGCACCGGCGGCATCTCCGAGATGAAGAAGATCGCCACCATGGCCGAGGCGTTCTTCGTGCCCGTCAGTCCGCACGATGCGACCGGGCCGATCACGTTGATCGCCGGCGCGCACGCGATGATGACGACGCCGAACTTCTTTCGACTCGAGATCGCCTACTCGGAGCTCGAGCTGTACCAGCAGGTGATGGATCCGCCGTTCGACGTGGCGGGCGGGTACTTTACGGTGTCGGATCGCCCAGGCCTCGGCCACGAGCTGCGCGCCGACTACCTCGCGCGCGCCATGCCGTACTGACGCGCTGCTCGGGCAAAGGGGTATGCTCGCCAGGGTATGAAGGCCGCCGTACTGCGCGAATATGGTCAGCCGTTACAAATCGAGGAGGTGGCGATCGACGCGCCGCGCGCGGGCGAGGTGCGGGTGCGCATCGGCGCGACGGGTGTCTGTCACAGCGACTACCACGTCATCAAAGGCGAGTGGAAGTACGGCTTGCCGATGATCCTCGGCCACGAGGCCGCTGGTGTCGTCGAGGCTGTAGGACCAGGCGTCAGCGGGCTGCGCGAAGGGGATCGAGCGGTCCTGTCGTTCCGCCCAGCGTGCGGGGTATGCCGACTGTGCGCACTTGGTCGCTCGGTGCTGTGCGAGGGCTACACCGGCGACCGGTTCAAGATGCACGATGGCACCGCGCGGGTGCACCGCAACGGTGAGGACTTTGCCGTCCTGGGCCGCATGGGCTCGTTCGCCGAGCAGGTGGTGATGCCGGCCGAACAGGTGATACCCGTGACGCACGACGTGTCAATGGAGGAGCTAGCGCTGATCGGGTGCGCGGTGACCACGGGCGTTGGTGCCGTCGTCAACGCAGCGCGTGTTGAGCCAGGCAGCACGGTCGCCGTGATTGGCTGTGGCGGCGTCGGATTGAACGTGATCCAGGGGGCGGCCCTGGTCAATGCCAGTCGTATCATTGCTGTTGACTTGCTGGACAACAAGCTCGACTACGCACGTCAGTTTGGCGCTACGGACACCATCAACGCGAGTGCCGGCAACGCGGTCGAGCAGGTGCGTGCTCTGACCGGCGGCGGCGTGGACTTCGCCTTCGAAGTCATCGGCAATGGCAAGACGGTGGAGCAGGCGATCCAGATGACGCGCACGGCTGGGACCGCATGCATCGTCGGCATGGCGCCCCAGGGCTCGCAGGCGACGTTCGATCCGCTGCTCTTCGTGACCAAGGAGACCAAACTCATCGGCACGTGGTACGGCTCGGCACGGCCGCGCATCGACTTTCCGCGCATGGTCGAGCTGACCGTGGCAGGCAAGCTCAAGGTGAAGGAGTTGATTTCGCGCCGCTATAGCCTCGAGCAGATCAACGAGGGCTTTGACCGCCTCGGCCGGGGCGAGGTTGCGCGAGGCGTCATCGTCTTCTAGCGCACGCGGCTCATTGTCATCCTGAGCTTGCGAAGGATCCGCTTGTCGACTGGTGGACGGCCAGCAGGCGGATCCTTCGGGTCCCTTCGCTTCGCTCGAGGGCAGGCTCCGGCTCCCCTCAGGATGACAAAGGTGCTGTTCGCTCAAGGCCAGCGTTGTCCCGGCCGATACCTGTAGCGTGACGTTTACCTCCAGGCTCGACCCGGCCGCGCTGGATGTTGTCCTGGACTCGCTGCTCGCCAGTAACCCGCGAGCGCCTATCTCGGCGGTCAACGAGACGGGCTTCTACGTACCCATGCCGAAGTCGGTGCCGCTCTCGGGTCAGCAGGTGATCCAGGGCCACGCGACCTCCCTCCAGCTGGTGGTGCCCGAGGACATGTCGGCCATCATCGAGGCCTGGACGACGGCCCGCACCGGGGGCGCCGCGTCTACGACCGTGCACCTGTTGAGCGATCCCGATCAGCCCGTGACCCTGCGTTTCGTCGACGCGATGCACCGTCACGGCGTCTACATATGCCTGTTCGAGACAGTTGGCAGCGCTGAGCTGATGGAGTTGCTCCGGGGCACGCCCGCGCTGCGCCCGAAAGTGTCGCTGATCCAGAAGAACGAGATGGCGTTCGTCCTGCAAATTGACGAGGCGACGACCCAGATGCTGGGCTGGACGGCGGACGAGCTGATCGGCCGACGCACGCTTGAGTTCCTCGATCCCGAGGACCATCCACGGGCCATCGCCAGCTGGATGGACATGCTGCGCGCGCCCGGCTCGCGCCGCAGGGTGCGCCTGCGGCATCGCCATCGCGACGGCTCCTGGGTGTGGTTTGAAGTCACCAATCACAACCTGCTCAACGATCCTGCGCATGGCTACGTGCTCACCGAGATGCTCGACATCAGCGACGAGATGGCCGCCCAGGAGGCGCTGCGTCAGCGCGAACACCTGCTGCGCCGGCTGACTGAGACGTTGCCCTTGGGCATTTTGCAAGTGGATACCGATCGACGCGTCGTGTACCGCAATGCTCGGCTCGCCGCGATCACAGGCGAGAGCGCAGCCGACACTATCGAAGAGCAGCTCGCATGCGTGCTGCCCAGCGATCAAAGCGACCTGCTCGCGGCGCTCGACGCGGTCCTCCTCGAGGGTCGCGATCGTGACATGGAGATTGGCGTCGGACGTGGCGCGGACGACATCCGCCGCTGCACGCTGAGCCTGCGTGCGCTGACGGACGATACGGGCACGCCGACCGGCGCCATCGTCACGATTGCCGACGTGACCGACAGCGTGCGCATGCGCCGCGAGCTCGAGGACCGCGCGACCTACGACGTGCTCACCCGCTGCTACAACCGCGCGTCGATCCTGCACCTGCTCGAGCTTGCGCTCGGCGAACATGTGCATGGCACCACGGGCACCGGCGTGGTCTTCCTGGATCTGGATCGTTTCAAGGATCTGAATGATCGGCTCGGCCATGCCGCGGGTGACACGTTCCTGGTCGAAGTCGCGCGGCGGCTGATGGCGAGTGTCCGTGGTGGGGACGTCGTGGGCCGCCTCGGCGGCGACGAGTTCCTCGTGGTGTGCAGGGGTGTCGAGTCCGCCGCGGAGGCCGAGCTGATCGCGCAGCGCATCATCGATCTGCTTGCGGAAGCATCCGTCGACCTGGGCGGGGAGCACGTCGCGCCGCGCGCGAGCGTTGGCGTCGCGTGGTGCGCCACCTCTGGCGTGAGCGCGGACGCGCTCGTCGCACGCGCCGATCAAGCCATGTACGAGGCCAAGCGTCAGCGATTGGGCCGCCCGGTGGTGCTCAGCGCGGCCCCGCGCATTGCCGACGCCGCCTAGTCCGCGAAACGCGTTCAGGCGGATAGCGCGCAGGGCGTATCGCTCAGCGCTCGACTCACTGCCTCATCCACTTTCCGCCGCCGGCGGAACCCGTTCGCGGTGCGGATGCTGCCCAACACGGCAACGGTCACGTGGTGGCGAGTGCTGCGGCGCAATCGCCTCGTGGCCGTGGGTGTGGCACTTGGACTGGTTGTACTCATCGCGGCTATCGGCGCCCCGGCCATCAGTCCACTCGATCCTTCCGAACAGGATGCGGCTACACGGTTGAGTGGTCCAGGCTCCGTGCACGTGATGGGTCAAGACACGTTTGGCCGAGATGTGTTCACGCGCGTTTTGTATGCGGCACGGGTTTCACTCCTGGTGGGAGTGGGTGCGGTCGCGCTGGGTGCTGTGCTCGGGATCGCGACCGGCCTGATTGCCGGCTACGGCCGCGGCTGGACCGAAAACGTGCTCATGCGCGGCGTCGATATCTTGATGGCGTTCCCGAGGCTGCGCAGTGCCTCCCGGCTCCGGATTCTGAGCCGGCACATTCTGCCCAACCTGCTCGGAGAAACAGTCGTGCTGGCCAGTCTGCTGACGGCATCGGCTATTCGCATCGAAGCGATCCTGAGCTTCATTAGTCTCAGCGTCGCGCCGCGACGCCGGGTGACGGCCTGCGCGATGTACTCGACCCGCGCAGCGCATAACACATTCAGCTCGACCCGTGAGGCCACGGGGTGAATGGTATAGGTGGGGTGCGCTACAAAAGCGGCAATGGTGCGTACGACCGGCAAGCGAGCCTTACTCGAGCAGCTCATCGCGGACAACGTGTGCCACATCTTCGGCAACCCTGGCACGACCGAGCAGGGGTTCATGGACGTCCTCCAGGACTACCCGTCGGTGCAGTACATGCTCGCCTTGCACGAAGGCGTGGCGGTCTCGATGGCGGATGCGTACGCTCGATTGACCCGTCGGCCCGCCTTTGTCGAGCTGCACATTGCGCCCGGGCTGGGCAACGCACTGGGCATGATGCACAACGCGCGCATCGGCAAGACGCCGCTGGTCTTATACGCCGGCCAGTCGCCGACCGAGGTCCTGCTCCAGGAGCCGCACCTGTCTGGTCCGCTGGTCGACATGGCCAAACCGATCGCCAAGTGGTCAGCCCAGGTCGAACACGCGCATGACATTCCTCGAGCGCTGCGGCGGGCGTTCAAGATTGCGGCCGAGCCACCGCAGGGGCCGGTCTTCCTGGCGCTGCCGATGGATGTCCTGGACGCCGAGGCCGAGATGGACATCGCGCCGACGACGTATACCAACTGGCGCACGCGGCCGAACGCCGCGGGCCTGGCGCAGATCGCCGACGAGCTGCTCAAGGCGCGCCGACCCATGCTCATGGTTGGCGACTCCGTCGCGCTGTCCGACGCTCAGGCAGAGGTCATGCGCGTCGCCGAGCAGATCGGCGCGCCGATCTTCGAGTGCTATGCCTCGGAGTTCAATGTGCCGACGTGTCACCCATTGAATCTGGGTGGTGTGGACTTCGTGTCGCCGAAGTCGATTCGCGCGGTGCTGGCCGAGTGCGACGTGCTGTTCGTCGTCGGCGCACCCGTGTTCCAGCTGATTTTCCCCGAGGCTGACCAGCCGGTCCTTAGCCCTGAGACGCGTCTGCTGCAGCTCGACTGTTTCACCCACGAGCTGGGCAAGAACGTGCGCCCGGACGTGGCCCTGCTGGGTGATCCCAAGGCTGGCCTGGTGGAGTTGTCCGAGTTGCTGGCAGAGCGGCTCACGGGTACGGCAGGCGAAGCCGCGGTGGAGCGTCGCCAGAGCGCCGAGGCGCGGGTGGCGCAGGTGCACGAACGCTACTGGGTAAACGCGCGCAAGAACTGGGACGCGCAGCCGATCACTGGGCCACGGTTGATGCACGAGCTGAAGCAGGCGCTGCCGGAGAACGCCCTGGTCTTCGCGGAAGGCGTGACGAACGGCAAGCACGTCGAGATGGCGGTCGCACCGGAGCGGCCGGGCCAGCTCGTCAAAGTGCGCGGCGGCGGTATTGGACCAGGTCTGCCTGGCACGCTCGGTGCAGCTCTGGCGCGCCCGGATCAGAAGGTCGTCGGCGTGTGCTCGGATGGCGCGGCGATGTACAGCGTTTCGGCGCTGTGGACCGCGGCGCACCACCGCATCCCGGTCACCTACGTGATGCTCAGCAACCGCGCTTATCGCATTCTGAAACTGAATATGCTCGAGTATCTCGGACCGGCGGCGGCCGGGCGCGAGTTCGTGGCCATGGACCTGCAGGACCCGGAGCTGCGCTTCGATCGCATGGCGGAGGCGATGGGCGTGCCTGCCCGACGCGTGGAGCGACCGGAGGATCTGGCGCCGGCGCTCGGCGAAGCGGTCGCCCATCGGGGCGGCCCATTCCTGGTCGACGTCGTGCTGGAGTCGCCACTGCCAACGCCGGCCTGATGGGCGCCGCGGCGCCCGTCCTGCGCATTTATCCGGCGCTTGGCAACACGTCGTTCATGCTGCTGTGGCTCGGGATGATGCCGGCCACGCTCGCGGTCATGATGAACCAGGTGGCCGGTCCGTACGCGGCCTTCACGCTATCCAACTCGGCCGCGGTGCTGGGCGTCGTCAGCCTCGCGCAAGGCGTGCCGATGCTGCTGCTGTCACTGCTGGGTGGCGTGGTGGCCGATCGGCTGCCACGGCGGCTGGTGCTGATGGGCAGCCAGACGACGCTGGCCATCGGCGCCGCGTTCGTGGCCGTTTTCGCGCTAGCGGACGCGTTGCAGGTGTGGCACATCATCGCCGCCAGCTTCCTCCAGGGCGCGGCGTTCGCCTTCAACATGCCCGCGCGCCAGGCATACATCGCGGAGCTCGTCCCACGCGCGCAGCTCGCGAACGCGGCGGCGCTAAACAACGCCGGCCAGAATTTCTGCCGGGTGGCGGGTCCGGCGCTGGGTGGCGTTCTACTCGGCATTCGCGGCGTAGGCATCGGTGGCGCCTTCGCGGTGATGGCGGTGATGTATATCGCCGCGCTGCTGGTGCTGTTCCGATTGCCGGGCGCGCGGCCGCCAATGGGCGCTCGAGCCGGGGCAGGCGGGCTGGCGCAGGTGCTCGAAGGATTGCGTTATGCGCGCTCCTCCGGAGCGATCGTGGCGCTCATTTTCATGAACCTGGTGGTGGTGATGTTCGGCATGTCATACCAGACGCTCATGCCCGTCGTTGCGGAGCGCGTTTTTGGCGTCGGCGCCAATGGTCTCGGGTTGCTGCTGGCTGCCTCTGGAGCGGGCGCGCTGGCCGGCGCGGTAGCAGTCACGGGCCTGTCTCGCTTTCCGCGTCCCGCCACACTCCAGTTCGGCCTCGCCATTGGCCTTGGGCTGGCGCTGATTGCCTTCGCGCTGGTGCGCGCGTTCCCGCTCGCGGTTGCGCTGCTGGCCGTTGTCGGCTTTCTGTTTTCGGCATTCTCGGCGTTGAACAACACGCTGTTGATGGCCAACACCGATCCGCGGCTGACCGGCCGGGTGATGAGCATTTATCTGCTGACGTGGGGTGCGATGCCGCTCGGCGCGCTGCCGCTGGCGTGGCTGGCCGATCGCGCCGGGGTCCCGGTCGCCATCGCGCTCGCGGGCGCTATCGTCGCCGCGGTCGTGCTCGGCATCGCGGTGCTGCACCCAACCGCGCACCGCATCGGCTGGATCGCCGCTACGCCGCTCGTAGCAGGAAGCTCACCCGATCGACGACCATGATCAAGGCGCCCGCGGCCGACGCACCAGGGTCGTGGAATGGCAGGCCAGAGACGGTGATCAACCGCCGCTCCGTAGGCGATGGCACCGCCAGCAGCAGGTCGAGATCTTCGACGCGCTCGCCACGTAGCGCCCGCTGCCACGGTAGGTCGCCCAGTGCGACGGCCTCGCCCGTGACCGGGTCGAGGATGCGCCCGTGAAGCTCGTCAAGGGTCCGCGGCGCGCCTTTCAAGCCCAGCACGCGTGGCGCGGCCGGGTTAGCTTCTTCGATCGCGCCCTGGGCATCGAGCAGCAACAGCCCGATCGGCAAGACGGCGAGCATAGCCATGCGTCGAGCGGCCAGCTGTTCAAAGCTTGACTGACTCAAGATGGAGCTGCGCCCGTCCGCTGCGCGTCCGTTGCGCTCGAAGCAGGCAGGCTCAGGCGAAAGCGTGTCCCGCGCCCTTCCGCCGAGTCGACCTCGATCCTGCCACTGTGCTGTCTCACCGTCGCGATGACCTGCGCCAGGCCGAGGCCAGCGCCCGCACTGCCCTTGGTTGTAAAGAACGGTTCGAAGCACCGCGCAAGTACCTCCTCCGGCATGCCCTGGCCTGTGTCGGCAATCTCGATCGCAATGCGTTCGCCGTCCCGCCGCGCGACGAGCGCGATCTCGCCGCCGAGCGGCAGCGCATCGACGGCGTTGAACACAAGGTTCATGAGTGCCGCCCGCAAACGGTAGGACTCGCCCGCCACGAACAGACCAGGTGCTGTCTCGACGCGCACGCGAATCGTTCGACCTTCCACCTGCGCGGCATACCCCCAGCGCGGCGACGTCAGCTCGGCGATCTCATGCAGCATCCGCCCGATGGCGACCGATTGGTTCGCTTCGAGCGTCGGACGCGCACCGCCCAGAAAACGCTGCGTCGACGCAGCCGCACCATTCGCTGCCTGCGCGGCAAGCCGAATGCGCCGCCGAACCAGCTCGGCGTTGTTGTCGTCGAGTGCTTGCTGGGCGAGATCGAGAAAGCCGGTGACGATCGCCAGGCTTTGATTGAGATCGTGCAGAACTCCACTGGCCATCTCGCCCAGCGCTTGCAACCTGATGTCTTGATCTTCGGCGTGCATAGTTGGGCCGTATGTCCAATCTCTCGCACGCACGGCGCGCAGCCATCAGGCAGATCGGAGATTGCGGATCACACTTTCGATGGAGGCCGGCCCCCACCAGGTGGCCAGGTATCAGTCGGAACCGAGTTCGTCCGGGGTTACGAGACCCATGCGCACGGCGTGCAGCGCAGCCTGCGTCCGACTCTGTAAGCCCAACTTGCCAAGCAAATTGCTCACGTGCGTTTTGACCGTGCCTTCACCGATGCCCAGTCGACGCGCGATCTCCTTGTTCGCCAGGCCCAGGCTGACCAGGCGCAACACCTCCGTCTCGCGCTCGGTCAGAGTTTCAGGCGGCTCAGGAGAGCGGACTTCGCGCAGGAGCCGCGCCGCGGCTTGCGGCGAGAGGTGTACGCGTCCCGCGGCCGCGGCGCGAATCGCGTCCTTGAGCTCTGGCCCGCGCGCATCCTTGAGTAGATAGCCAATTGCCCCAGCCTTGACCGCGACGACGACCAGGTCGTCCTCGAGCACGCTCGTCAGCGCGACGATCTCTACCCCAGGCACGTCGCGGCGGATCGCCTCGATGGCGGTCACGCCGTCCATGCCAGGCATGACCAGGTCCATCAAAACCACGTCGGGGCTCAGGTCTTTGGCCAGTCGGAGCGCCTGGGCGCCGTCCTCAGCCTCGCCGACGACCTCGATGTCTGGATCAAGCGCCAGGTACATGCGCAAGCCCTCGCGAACAACCCAGTGATCGTCCGCAAGGACAAGGCGAATGGGCCGCTCATCTGCCGGACCCACGACCATGCACGCTTCCTCTGCCAGAGGATAGAGCCGCGCTGCAATACCTTTGGTGGGGGATTCGCGCGCCTGCCGCGGTTCATACTGCGCGTAATGGCCATAGCAGACGTAAGATCCGGCGCGTGGAGGAGCGAGCCGCGGTCCAAGCGCTCGAGGCTGCCATGTTTCGGGCGGTATTCGCTTCGAGTAGCGACACGATCTTGCTGCTGGATGTCGGTACGCGGCGGCTCGTCGATGCGAATCCAGCGGCGTGCCGCTTGTTCGGCTACCCGCGCGAGGCGCTGGTTGGAATGCGCAGCATGGACCTCATCCATTCAGAAGGCGTCGCGGACTATGCGGCTCACGCCGGCGAGCACGAAGGGCTGGCACTGGTCGCGAGGCGCAACGATGGTTCGCCGATCGACGTCGAACTGTTCGCTCATGACTTCGACGTCGCCGGCCAGACGACACGGCTGAACGTGGTGCGCGAGATTACTGGCGACCCACGTCCGTTTGAGCTCCTCGAGAGTCGCGTCGCCGAGCGGACGCGTCAGCTGAGTGGTTTGCTCGAGATCTCGCGCGCCCTGACCGGTACCCTCGAGCTCCAACCGCTGCTCGAGCACGTGCTGGATCGGCTGGCTGGCGTCGTCGAATACACCGAAGCGCTCTTCATGCTGGTCGACGGCGACGATCTCTGCGTCGCCGAGTACCGCGGCCAGCAACCGCGTGGTAGGACACTTGCGCTGCGCTTACCGGCCCGCGTGGCGCCGGTGTTCCAGGCGGTCCTGCGTGAGCGTGGCGCGGTGATCGTCGACGATTTGCTGGGCGAGGGCGAGGTGCCCGAGAGGTATCGGGCCGAGCAGTTTCAGGGCATCGACACGCGCCCGCCCGCGGTGCGCTCGGTCCTCAGCGTGCCGCTGACGATCAAGGATCAGATCATCGGCCAGTTGCGGCTCGACCACCGCCAGCCGGGGTTCTATACGCGCGCTCATGCTGATCTGGCGTTGGCGGTCGCCAATCAGGCAGCAATCGCCATCCAACGCGCGCGTCTGTTCGAAAGCGAGCGCGCGGCCCGCGAACGACTCGAAGTGGCGGTCGCGGCCGGGCGGCTGGGTACCTGGGACTGGGACATGCGCTCGAGCCGCGTGACCTGGTCCACCCAGCTCGAGGCCATTCACGGTCTGGCGCCCGGAACGTTCGGCGGGACGTTCGAAGCCTATCTGGCGGACATTCATCCGGACGATCGCGCGGACGTCCAGGAGACCATCTCGCGCTCGATCGAGCAGGGCGACCATCACCTCGAGTACCGGATCATCTGGCCCGATGGGAGCACACACTGGCTCGGCGCCAGCGGCCGCGTCATACGCGATCCAGACGGACAGCCGATCGGCATGCTTGGGGTCTGCCAGGACATCACCGAGCGCAAGATGGAGGAGGAAGAACGGGCGCGACTTGATGAGCGCGAGCGCGCGGCTTCTGAAGCGCGCGCGGCACTCGAGGAGCGCCAGCGGCTCGCGCGCGAGCTGCACGATTCGGTCTCGCAAGCGCTGTACGGAATAGCGTTGGGCACACAAACCGTCCTCGGCGCTCTACGCGAGGATCGCGCTATCAGCGCAGCGGTGGAAGCCGCCGAGTACGTCCTCAAGCTTGCCGAGGCATCGATCGTCGAGATGCGCGCCTTGATCCTCGAGCTGCGTCCGGAGTCACTGGAACAGGAAGGTCTCGTCGCCGCGCTGGAGCGCCACGTTGCCTCGGTGCATGCCCGCCATGGACTGGTGGTCGAGGCGCGGCTGGATGGCGAGCCGCGGATGCCGCTGGTCACCAAAGAGGCGCTGTACCGCATCGCGCAGGAGGCCCTGCACAACGCGACCAAGCACGCGCGGGCGCGCACGATCCAGGTGCGTTTGGAGCGCGGCACTGACGAGTCTGTGCTCGAAGTTGCCGACGACGGTGTTGGCTTCGATCCGCGCGGCAGCTATCCAGGCCATCTCGGATTGACGTCGATGCGCGAACGTTCCGCCGCGGTTGGTGGCACACTCGACATTGAGAGTGCGCCGGGGAACGGTACGCGGGTCCGCGTGCGCGTTCCGGTCGGGCCAGAGGCTGGGATTCATGTTTGACACCGTCGTCCGTGGCGGCCGAGTGATCGACCCCAGCCAGGCCCTGGACCAGGTAACCGACGTCGGCTTGATCGGATCACACGTGGCGGCCATCGGCACCGATCTGCTCCCGCACGGCGTGCGCAGCCAGGCCATCGATGCCCGCGGACTGATCGTGACGCCCGGCTGGGTCGATCTGCACACCCACGTGTACTGGGGCGTCGCGCCACTCGGCGTCGAGGCGGACGCACACTGTCTGCGGCACGGGGTCACGACCGCGATCGACGCCGGCTCCTCGGGCGCCTCGACGTTCCCGGGCTTGAAGCGCTACGTCATCGACGTCTCGGCGACGCGCGTACTGGCCATGTTGCACCTCTCGGTGATTGGCATGATGCGCGATGACACGCTTGGTCCGGAGTCCATCGGCGAGCTGGAGGATCTCCGTTGGGCCAACGTCGAACGTGCCACCAGTATCGCCCGCGCGTATGCGGATTTCATCACCGGCATCAAGATCCGCCTCAGCACTCACCACGTCGGTGACGATCCGGAGCAGTCGCGCGAGGTACTGCGACGGGCGCGCCGCGTTGCCGACGCCGTGGGCAAGCCGGTTATGG
>DASXRR010000252.1:0-5500 GCA_036506475.1 Chloroflexota bacterium | reverse complement strand
ACGAGATCCGGATTGACCGGTTCGTCGATGGACGAATTGTGGAGTCCTGGTTCATTCCGGACAGGATGACCTTGTGGCAACATCTGGGCTTGCTTCCATAGCCGTCTCGCATAACGTTGCCGCGCATGGCAATGCCGACTGCTCATCAGTCAACGCCTCCGATAGACCCAATGCTCTCGCAGCGGGATTCGTGGCCGGCCGGCGCGCGGGCTTCGCAGGGGTGACCACACCACACCGCTTTCATCAAGTCGTGACCAGCGGGCAGCCGGAAAAGTGATCACGAGGCGACGTTGCTGCGCAGCGGTGCCGGATCGCCCGCGTCGATAGCCGGACTGCCAGCCAGAGAGCGTGCGTAAATGTCGGACCGCCATTATCGAGCAGTGGCTGGTCTTTGTTTGGGGTTCACCTGGGCATTGCTTACTCCAGCGTGCGACAGAAACGCGGCGCGGAGAGGACGCTGTCGGCGGTCCAGCCTGGACTCTTTTCGAGTTCGAGTGTCCAGCAAGCCGACCGCGCTGCTGGACCAGACGCCGTCAGGTACGAGCGCTTCGCAAGTTCGTGCCAAAAAGCGAGTTCTTATTCGTCACGGCCGCACCACCCGGAACGGCCATCAGCTCAGCGGACGTTCAGGCGACTCGGTCGCGCGAGTTCGGAACCAAGCTGGGTCAGACCCGCCGTGCACAGGTCGAGTGCGGACGCAATCGCGGTATCAACCGACATGGCCTGGCCCTCGGCCCACGCGGCGTCGGCGGCCGGACCCAGCGTTGCGCGCGTGGGCGCGAGCCAGGTGTCCAGTTGCGCCTGATCGGCGGCCGAAGTGGAGGCATTGAGCTGGTCGCGGAGGGCCTGAGCGGCACTGGCGAGGAGCACAGCGGCTTCCCGGTGCTGGTCGGCGGCAAGCGTCTCGGCAAGACCTTCGATGACGTATGGTGCGCGACCCTTGAGATTGAAGACGCGCACGACCCGCAACGCTTCGGCGCTGCGCGCGCGCGCCGTCGTGAGCTGCCCCTGCGCCGCGGCAACGCGGCCGAGCAGGCTCGTCACCCACGCCACGGCGACCGGTATGCCCGCGCTGTGCAGTTGTTCGATGGCCTGCTCGAGGAGCGCGTTGGCGGTCGCATAGTCCCGCTCGAGATAGCTGAGTGTCCCCAGCACGCCAAGCGACAGCCCGATGCCCCGACCAAAGCTGGCGTGCGTCGCGATAGCTCGACTCTGGTTCGCCAGCGAGCGAGCGGTTTCGCGATCGCCGAGTTCGATGGCAGCGGCGGCACAGATGAACAGGTGCAGCGCCTCGAACCCACGATGCCCAGCGCGCCGGCTGACACGTAGGCCCTCATCTCCGCACGCACGTGCGGCGTGGTAGGCGCCGCGGGTCCAGCCGATCAGGCCCAGCGCGAACAGGCCGTGCGCCAACTCGCGGTCCTCGCCAAGTGCGCGACAGATGCCGACTCCCTCCTGCAATCGCTCCGTGGCGAAGTCGTACTCGCCCTGATAGGCGGCCAGCAGGCCGGCCCCGATCAGCACCCGTGCACGACCCACCGTCGGCTCATCCGACAGGGCCAGGATCTCGGCTAACCAGGCGCGACCTTCAATCAGGTGATTGCCAATCTGACTGAACCGCGCCAGGGCGGCGCCGAGCACATGCGCCGCGACGACGTCGCCGCCGGCGATGACCCAGCGCACCGTGGCGCGTAGATTGTCGTGCTCGACCTCGAGGGCGACGTGGCGGGCTGCACTCGGCGGACCGGACAGCTCGCTGGTCGCGCGTTCGGCCAGGTCGACGAAGAACGCCGCGTGTCGCGCGGCCAGCTGGGCCGCCTCGTGGCTCGCACGTAGCTTTTCCTCCGCATACTGGCGGACTGTCTCCAGGAATCGGTAGCGCACGCCGCGAGCGGCCGACTCGACCTGGACGAGCGACTTGTCGGCAAGCCTCCCGAGACTCAGCAACAGTGCCTGTGGCTCGCTGCCGGCTGCACTGCACACCGTTTCGGCCGCTTCAACGGACCAGCCACCGGCGAACACGGCGAGGCGTCGAAACAGGCCGCGGTCCTCTTCGGATAACAGGTCGTAACTCCAGTCCAGTGACGCGCGCAGGGTCTGTTGACGTGGCTGCGCGGCGCGGCTGCCACGCGTGAGCAGCGGCAAACGCTCATCCAGCCGCCGCGCGATCTCAGCTGGGGGCAGCAGCGTGACCCACGTCGCGGCCAGCTCGATTGCCAGCGGCAGGCCGTCCAGGCGGCGGCAGATGTCGGCGACCGCGCCGAAGTTGTCGTCGGTAACGCGGAACGACGCATCCAGCGCGCGTGCGCGGTCGCGGAAGAGCAGCATTGCCTCGCTCGGCTCGATTTCGCCAAGGACGTCCTCGGCCGCTGGTGGCAAGCGCAGTGGCTGGAGCGGCCGGAGTGTTTCTCCGCCGACACGCAGCGGCTCGCGGCTGGTGGCGAGGATGCGCACGCCCGGACACGCGCGCAACAGCTGGTCCGCCAGCGCCGCGCACGCGTCGAGCACGTGCTCGCAGTTGTCGAGGACCATCAGCAGCTCAAGCTCGATCAGCGCCTCGACCAGGCTGCTCAGGATCGGCTGGCCCGGCCGCTCACGCACGCCCACTGCCGCGGCAACGGCCTGGGGCAGCAGGCCTTCGTCAGCCAGCGGCGAGAGGTCGACCAGTACTACGCCATCGGCGAACTCCGCGGCCAGACGTCGTGCGACCTCGAGTGCGAGGCGAGTCTTGCCGATGCCGCCGGTGCCGACCAGCGTCAACAGTCGACTGCGGTGCAGCACGCTCGATACCTCGCCCACTTCGCGCTCGCGACCGACGAAGCTGGTCAGCGGTGCCGAGATGGGCTGTCTCGGAGGAAGTCGCGATGGCTCCTCGACTCGGCCGAGCCGGGCGGCCGTCAGCAGCGTGTCTTGTTCGGTGTCGGTGAGCTCCAGCGCGGCGATGAGTCGGCGCGTCGTTTCGCGCTGCGGTGCAGTGCGAGCGCCGCGTTCCAGGTCGGAGATGCCGCGGCGGCTCAAGCCGGCCCGCAGCGCGAGCTCCTCCTGCGATAGATGCGCGCCCTCGCGATAGCTCTTGAGCAGTTGACCGAAGCTGACTTCGCCTGACGCGCCCACCGCGTTCCCGAGGTTCCCCGCGCGACGGTATCACACCGCGGCGCACGGCTGCGTGCACAGTTGCGTGCGCAGTTGCGTTCAACGCGGTGAAACGCCCCACTGCCGTTTCGCGTCAACGACCGTAGCGTGGGTGGTGGAACGCACGTACGTGGTCAAAGGCACACGTAAAAGGGGGACATCACAGTAATGGTCTGGTTCACGTTCAGCTCGCTCCGACTATCCGCGCTGTTTGCGGCCGCCCTGATGGTCATAACAGCGGCGGTGCCGCTGAGTGGCTTCGCTCACTTCGAGCCCGGCGGATTCCAGCAACTACGCTGGTTCTGGAACAATGCGCCGAGCGGCACGCGTCAATCGCTGCGGGTGCTGTATGACCGCGACTGCATTAATGATCCGGCCACAGTTGACGCTGCCGCGTCATCGTGGACACGTACGGCCACACCGCTTTACATCACCGCGGTACCTGCCCCGGACTGCTGGACGAACCACTTCTCGTCGACGCGTTCGGTGGGCAGCGGCTATCAGTCGGGTACTGTTGCGATCCGCAACGGCAATCTGGCGGGCAGCGCGTTGGCGTGGACCACACGCCTGCACTGCTACTGGAAGGCATTCGCCGACAGCTGCTGGGGCTGGACGATCACCGGCTACAACGGCGGCGGATACTGGATCAACGACGGTCTGGATGCTGGATTGATCTACGAGAACCACTTCAACGGCAACTACGATTGGCTGTCGGCCGGCGGACGACGCGACACAATCGCCCATGAGCTCGGGCATGCGCTGGGTCTCGAACACGCAGGCCTGTACGCCGGCGAGAGCAGTGGCTGGTACTCGATTATGGAGTACTGCTGCCCATCCGACTGGGGTCTGTCATTTCCGAGCTCCCACGACGTCAACGATGTCAACGCGCAGTATCCAGGCTGGTAAAGGATCACCTCATGCTTGCAGCAAACAATTCGTTCCGGATGCTTCGTCATGCGCGTCGGATCGCGCAGATCGTCGGCCTGATGACCCTGGCGTTGGTCGCGGGCATCGCCGGCCGCTTCTACCTTGATTTGCAGGACTTTGCGCAGGATCGCGTCGTCGAAGTCGGCGCCACCTATATGCCCTACGACAACGTCGCCGCAATGACTCGCGATGCCGACCTGGTCGTGCTCGGGCGCGTCATCGGCGAGGGCAAGACGCACCTGGTGCCACAATCGGTCGATCGTCCACGGCCGTTCCAGGCGCCGGCGGCTGAGACGTTGCCGGCGGGCAAAAGCGACAGTGGCGTCCTGCCGCAGCCGACCTCGGTAGCGTCAGGACAGTCATTCGACCTGCCGGTGACGGCCTTCACCATTGCCGTTGAGCAGGTGCTGCACGGAACTGCACAGCCAAAGCAGGTCACGGTGAGTCAACCCGGTGGCAAGCTGGTCACGCCCACGTTCCCCGGTGGCCCGCAAATCACACGCACGGTGCAATTCGAGCATGATCCTGCACTCCAGTCTGGCGAACGCCACCTGCTCTTCCTGCGCGCCGCGGGCGACGGCACCTATTACGTCGTCGGCGGACCGCAGGGCCGACTGACCATCGACCGCACCGAGAGAGTGCATCCCATCGATCGCGCCGCGCCCGCGGTTCGGGGTCGCGACGGCGAGCGCATGGACATCCTGCTCAGCGAGGTCGCCGCCGTTCGCTGAACGAATGAGTCGGACTCCGAACGGATTATCTTCGGACTACGCAACGATCCACCCCGACCGCAACGTGGCAGACTGACGCCCGTTGCGGAAGGGGTTTTCGTGCTGCATGCACGACGCCGTCATGGGCTAGGATGTTGAACCGTCCCCCAGCGCGGGCAATAGAAGATTTCACTTAGCCCACGCGCAGGCCGGTCCGGCCTGTTCGCGCCCGACGAGGAGCACCCATGCGATCATGATCAGCGCCTCGTTGTCTAACCACATTCACGACAGACTGTGCGCCAGGTTCGATCCGCGCGTGTGCCAGATAGGTCGCCCATGAGGACGGCGCTGGAGGCGATTCGCGTGGTCGACCTCAGCACCGGCATTGCGGGCCCCATTGCAGCGATGCTGCTGGCCGACTTCGGCGCCGATATCGTCAAGGTTGAACCGCCAACAGGCGATCCGGCGCGATTGCTGCCGGGGTTCGCCGTCTGGAATCGCAACAAGCGCAGCATCGTCGTCGAACGCGACACGGCACCAGGGCAGGAGCGCCTGGCCAGGCTGCTGGCTGGTGCCGACCTGTGCATCCTGAGTGAACCGTCGATCGTGGACGTCCCGCGGAAGCTCTCGGACATCTACCCGCACCTCGTCGTTGTGCATACCCCGCCGTATGTCCCCACGCACACACCTTGGGCCGGCGGTGCGGAATCGCACGGTCTCCTGGATGCGTT